>NZ_JBZQJF010000227.1:0-29578 GCF_059905295.1 Mangrovibacterium sp. | reverse complement strand
TCAGATGAACTGAAGAAACTGACCGCAGCAAAAGTGCAACAAACTGTCAGCTAATCCGGAACCAAACCAACAGCGCACCCCTCCAATGCATTGCCGCCTCGTGTACACGAGTTGCCGTATGATGTAGATGACTTGCCGCCTTGCAAAAATTGATTGCCGCCTCATGTAGATTGATTGCCGTCTCGTGTACCGAAGCTCCCGCCTGATGGAAATGACTTGCCGCGTCTCGATTTGAAAGTGGCTCGGGAATGTTCATTAAACTGTGTCATCCCTCCAATGGAACAGCTCCCGGCTTTACAACATTGCCCGAAAACCGGCAAAGAGAACCTGGGATAAACTCAGCATGTCATCGCGGACTGTCGTTACTTCACCAGGAATCCGAATTGGTCGCTGTAATGCAGCATCTGCGCAGTATAGTCCGACTGGTATTCCACGGTAACATCGGTCACCTCACCATCGGCATTGGTAACCAGCTTTAGTTCCGGGTTCAGGAAACCGGCATAAGGAGCAATATTCAGCTTTTTGAAGCGCTCCAGCACTTCCCGGTGCAGCTCGCGATCTATCTTAACCGCATAGGTTTCAACAAGGTCTTTGGCAGCCACATAGTCACCTTCCGATTTAATGCGCTGCACTTCCTGCAACAACTGACCAAAAAGCCCGCGTAGTTTGGTGTAATCGTTAATCTGTACGTAAGTTTTGCCTTCCCGTTGAATCAGCTCCACCACCTTATCGGCTTTGCCATGCTCGTAGGCCCATCCGGCAATCAGCTGGCGATTACGCATGTGCGATTCCTCCAAATCTTTGCCCAACTCGATACGGGTCAACTGGGTAATCAGGCCATTGCGCAGGTATGCATCAAACTCAGCTTTACCGGTTTCAACGGATGGCACCAGCCCTAGTTCCAACAGTTTCTCGTCGGCAATGTAGTACAGTGCAAACAAATCGGCGCGGGTTTCTTCCAGGGTTGAATAGTAATTCTTCAGGTCTTCAGGCTTCACACCGGGCTGCATACGTCCAGAGCCATGGCCCAAACACTCATGCAGGTCGGTGTGCAGATTGCCGGCCAGCTGCCCGAACTGACGGGCGCGTTCCATCTCTACCTCCGATCCGGCAAACTCCTCAAGCATACCATTCCCCAGCGAATCCTGGAAGTAAGCCTGCGTGATGTTGTCGATGGTCACCGACTTGGAGCCAAATTCTTCGCGAATCCACTCCGAGTTTGGCAAGTTAATTCCGATCGGGGTGGCCGGGTAACAGTCGCCCCCCAACATAGCCACATGGATTACCTTGGCGCTAACGCCTTTCACCTCGGTCTTTTTATACTTCGGATCGACCGGTGAATTGGCTTCAAACCAACCAGCATTCTCAGATAGAATGATGGCCCGCTTGGTGCCTTCCAGATCTTTGTAGTTCACAATCGACTCCCAGCTGGCTTTAATCCCCAGTGGGTCGCCGTATATTTCGATGAAGCCGTTCACAAAATCAACCAGTCCTTCATTCTCGTTGGTCCAGGAAATGCTGTAATCGTCAAACAACGTCAGGTCGCCGGTCTCGTAATAAGCGACCAGCTTTGTAATGACATCTTTTTGTTGCTCGTTTTCGGCAAATTCAGCTGCCTTTTTCAACCAGATCACAATCTGCTGAATAGCCTTTCCATATTTACCACCGGTAAACCAAATATCTTCCTTCAAGGTCCCGTCATCATTCACAAGGGTTGAATTCAATCCAAACGAGGGGGCATGCTTCGGCATACTTTTGCGCTTGGCTTCGTAGAACTGCTCCGCTTCTTCCTGTGCTACATTCTGGTAATAGTTCATAGCCGAAGCTTTCAACAGGTCGCTATTACTATCGAGGCTGATGCCTTTCGCGTCCAGTTCCGGGTTGAAGATAACATTGAGGATTTGCGGCAGCTCGTCACCAAAGCTCAGAGTACCCAGGTCTACTTGCTTCAGCAATTGTTCAAAAGCCTCACGGCTCAATGCTGGCTTAAACTTTTCGGTCGAATAATGGTGGTGAATGCCGTTGCCAAACCAAACCTGCTTCAGGTAAAGGTGAACAGCTTTAAACGCCTCCGACTCACGATCGCCGTCAAAGGTCTTGTAAACCGTCTCCAGCAATTGGCGGATCTTCAGGTTCCATCGGTTGTTTTGGTCGAACAGGATATCGCGGCCACATAAGGCTGCTTGTCCAAGGTAATAAATGTACTGTTTTTGCTGCAGGCTCAACTTCTCGAAGCCCGGCAATTCGTAACGCAGTATTTTTATATCGGCAAATTTTTCAACAAATACGTTCATAATCAGTTTCAAGTTCAAAGTTACAAGTTTAAAAATCCCAGCCCGGCAAGCGTCTATTAGCCGCTCAATTGCTTCAGTTTTATCGACTCTCGGCCTCACCACGCTGTTTGGCGTAATATTCCTCTTCAATCAAATCCGACGATTTGATGCTACGCCGAAGCCAGCTCAGCTTAATTTCAGCTTTTTCTTCATCTGTCAGCTTCCAGTCGATGCTTGAATCATTCCGCAACTTCCAGGTCAGATGATGCAAAATAACAGATGCCGAAACCGAAATGTTGAAACTTTCAGTAAAACCATGCATCGGAATTTTCAGAAATTCATCAGCCTCATCCTTCACGACATCTGTAATACCGGTAAGCTCCGTTCCAAAGATCAAGGCTGTTTTCCCTTTTGTCAAATCAAAATCTTCCAGGTTGGTATCTCCCTCATGCGGCGTTGTTGCCACAATCCGATAGCCTTGTTCCCGTAACTTACGAATAGCTTCCCGACTGTTATTATCCTTCTGGTTATATCGTTTTACGTTTAACCATTTCGTAGCACCCATTGCCACTTCCCGGTCCACCTCAAAATCGTTGCTGTTTTCAATTACATGAGCATCCTGCAATCCAAAGCAATCAACAGAACGCATCGCAGCACTGGCATTTTGCGGCTGATAAATATTTTCCAGCACAATCGTCAAATACCGGGTTCGCTGATCCAGAATGCGATCAAATAGTTCGTTACGTTCATCGGTGATAAATTCAGAAAGGTAGTTAACCAGTTGATAATCCATTTTTAAGAAAACTTGTTGAGCTGACAAAAATAAAAAAGGGAAGCTAAAAAGCCTCCCTTTCCAATCTCTTTCTATCTAAAAAGTCTAGATTGCGTCTTCCAATTCAGCACCTGGTTTGAATTTTACAACTTTCTTTTCCGGGATTTCAATAGGTGCGCCTGATTGCGGGTTTCTGCCGGTTCTGGCACTACGCGTAGAAACTGAGAAAGATCCGAAACCAATTAAGGCAACACGGTCACCATCTTTTAAAGCGTCAGTTGTAGATGCGATAAATGCATCAAGTGCTTTTTTTGAGTCAGCCTTAGTCAAGCCTGCCTTTTCAGAAATGGCGTCAATTAATTGAGCTTTGTTCATAGGAAAACATGTTTAGGGTTAAAAAATAAACTGATTACTTACTATTTGTTTATTGACATAGTTACAATTATTCTTTGAGAAATACAACCTTTTTCTCGAAAACCTCAATAAAATCAACACTTTGAGGAAGGTTGCTTTTTGTGTTTCATAAAATTCTAAAATAACATTTAAATATGCAAACCAATTCCGACTTTTTTTTCAGCAAGAAAGAAGTGATTTTTTCCCTAAAATTTTTGCGCTTAAAAAAATTCGTATACTTTTGTCGCCACGATCACGGAGAGATGGCAGAGTGGTCGAATGCGGCGGTCTTGAAAACCGTTGATCTTCACGGATCCGGGGGTTCGAATCCCTCTCTCTCCGCAGAAAGCCGAGGCAGTTTTGCTTCGGCTTTTTTATTTTACTCCCTTACATAATCCAACTTTCCTCCAACCAAAATCTGGGCACCAAAACAGCTGAAAATTTTATTTCATTTTTTTCAGCCGATATTTTTGCACTTTAAAAAATTCGTATACTTTTGTCGCCACGATCACGGAGAGATGGCAGAGTGGTCGAATGCGGCGGTCTTGAAAACCGTTGATCTTCACGGATCCGGGGGTTCGAATCCCTCTCTCTCCGCAAAAAGCCGAAGCAGCATTGCTTCGGCTTTTTTATTATTCCCACTTATCTATTCGGACAAAAACCAAAGCCGGATCGACTAATTTCAACACGACTCTTTCCGGATTTACAATCCATCATCCAAAACCGGAGATACAAATGCAATAAAGGCCCTTAAGCCTTCCTATTCTATACTTAAACCTGAGGAATAGGAATAGACTAGGCCGAATATCAAAATCCCCTATAAGCAAAGCAGGCTGCCTAAAAAAAGACAGCCTGCCGCATATACATTTTACCAATTGGTCTATTGCAAAAACGGTTTTCCGTTTACAGTCACATTTTTCACAACCAAATTTTTGATTATTGACGTATCCAAATTGGCACTACCCGCTTCAATTGTCATATTTTCCAAGGTAATATCCGACAATCGATCGTATTCAGTGATGCCAACTTCTGCAAATTTCTCACATTTAATATTGAAATTCTTAAATGTGATATGCTCTGAAGAAGAGATCGGCGGTGTTTCTCGTCCCTGCAAGTCGTAAAACTGTCTCCATGGACGAATATAAATACAAGTGCGGGCAGTTCCCGAAATATTATCCATCGTAATATATTCGTACTTCTGAGGGGTATCAGGACGCATCTTCAAAAAGATTACCCGACTTACACCTTCAACAGTACAGTTGCGCACCAAGACATTTTTCGTATGTATTGACTCACTTCCACAGGTAAAGGTAGAGTGACAAAAGCCATAAGTATTGTTCTCGATCAGGATATTTTCATTCGGCCCGTTATTCGGGTCTTCGTCAGCATAGGGCCCTTTTCCACCTTTCATGGCAATCGCATCATCGTTAACCGACATATAGCAACCTCTCACCAGAATATTTGAACACACATCCAAGTCAAGCGCATCGGAACTTGGCGCTGGAACTGGTTCTTTAGGTGCAAAAATATCCAGATCCAAAAGCTTGGCGTAATTACACTTGTAGAGGTGAGTTGTCCAGAAGCCGGAGTTATGCAATCTCACATCCTGCAACTGCACGCTATCACATCCCCAAATAAATACAAGGCGTGGGCGGGAAACCTCCAGGTTTGTACATTTAGGATTCTCCTTGCGGCGCTGCCAAAAAGCTTCCCAATATTTCAATCCGTTACCATCAATCGTTCCTTCACCGGTAATTGTAAATCCATTTACATTGTAGGCATTTACCAAAGCGGGATAATAATCCAGATTCTGCCCTTCCATACGCGATGGCATAATTGGGTAATCAGCAATATCATCCGATCCTTTCAGCATTCCTCCTTTTTGAACATGTAAATGTGTTCCCGGTTTGAAGAAGATAGCACCACTTTTAAAAGTACCTTCAGGCACAACAATAACACCACCGCCATTGGCAGAAACAGTATCAATTAGGTTTTGAATGGCGACTGTGTTCATCGTTGAATCATCAGCAATTGCACCATAGTCGGCAATTGAATACCATTTACCTAAAGTTGACGGATCTATTTTTGTTGTATCTGAGAACCACGCAGGAATTGGGGTTCCGTCAGGGAATGTGTTTGAACTTGTCGCTTTCTTTTCTTGGCACGAGCTGAAAGCGAACAAAGCGCAGGCTAACAAGCCAATAACTGATTTAACAGTCATCCGAGTCAATCGTTTCATCTTTTTTCGTAATTGTAGTTAATAGTAGCAGTCTAATGACTGAAGCAAAAATAGTAATACTTACCGGTCTTCAAAAAGAATTATGGTGAATCGAACGGATTTGTAATAAAAGAAAAGCATTTCCAAGTTAGTGGAATCACCTACCCTGCGGCCGATTTACACTGCCATAGGGGAAATCTCAGCAAAGCAAAAAAAAGTTTTTCAGGATTAAATCTGAAATTCAAAAGCTTATCATTTCATCCGTCAAAAATGAGCCGCTCACCGCAAAATATTATTAGGTTGTTTAGAACTTATTATTATATTTGCACTCGCAATTGAGAAACGGGTGTAGCTCAGTTGGTAGAGCACTGGTCTCCAAAACCAGGTGTCGGGCGTTCGAGTCGCTCCTCCCGTGCAAAGCTGTCCAATCGGACAGCTTTTTTTTTGCCCCACCACCCCATACTTGTTTCGCAACATTTCTACCTTTCTTCCACACCGGATATCGATAAAATTTTCTATCATTGCATAAAAGTATTTTCTACTTTTAATACAATTCAATACCCAAAACAATGAAACGAAATCAATTCTTCAGCATCCTTACGGTTTTTTTAACTGCAATAGCTTTCAGCCAGACTGCCAATGCTCAAAATCCGGTAATCACAGACAAATACACGGCCGATCCTGCAGCTATGGTATACAAGGACACGGTATATCTGTATGCCGGTCACGATGAATGTCCACTCGACCACAACTTTTACGAAATGCACGAATGGCTTGTTTACTCATCAACCGATATGGTACATTGGAAGGAGTACCCTGTCCCGTTAAAAGTATCAGATTTTAAATGGGCCAAAGATGACGCATGGGCAGCACAGGTTATCGAAAGAAATGGAAAATTCTATTGGTATATTACAACATCTCATGCGACAATACCCGGTAAAGCAATTGGGGTAGCTGTTTCCGACAGCCCTACAGGTCCATTTAAAGATGCGCTTGGAAAAGCACTGATAACAAACGACATGACCACTGCCACTCCTATCAGCTGGGACGATATCGATCCAACCGTTTGGATTGACGACAACGGTCAAGCCTATCTTTACTGGGGAAATACGAAGTGCTACTGGGCCAAATTGAAGGATAATATGATTGAGCTTGATGGCCCGATTCATACGGTTGACTTACCCAATTATACGGAAGCCCCCTGGATTCACAAACATGGCGATAATTTTTATTTGTCCTATGCCTACCAATTCCCCGAAAAAACAGCTTATGCAATGAGTAAAAGCATTGAAGGCCCCTGGGAGTTTAAAGGAATCCTTAATGAACTTGCAGGCAATTGCAATACCAATCACCAGGCAATAATTGATTACAAGGGAAAAACCTACTTCATATATCACAATGGAGGAGTTCAGCCACACGGACAAAGTTTCCGTCGCTCGGTATGTGTCGATGAACTTCACTATAACCCGGATGGTACAATTAAGCGAATTATAATGACCAGTGAAGGCGTTCAACCGGCACAATAACAAAAAAGATATCAAATATTGAAAAGTGATCATCTGATCACTTTTTTTTTGCCTCTAATTGAACCATCTTTGCAAAAATTTTTTGCCAATCATGACAGTTGACTTATTCATCCCCTGTTTTATTGATCAGTTTTATCCGCAAACTGCATTTAATGTGATTAAAATTTTAGAAAAAGCCGGTGTAAAAGCAATTTACAATCCGGAACAAACTTGCTGCGGACAACCGTCATACAATAGTGGCTATTGGGATGAAACAAAAACTCTGGCCCTAAAATTTATTGGTGATTTTAAAGGAGAGCGAACAATTGTAAGCCCCTCTGCTTCCTGCACCGGATTTATCAAAAATTACTACGGCCATCTGTTTAAAGCAGGCGATCAGGAATTCGATGCTCAGAATCAACTTAAAGCTCGTCTCTTCGAATTGACCGATTTCCTGGTAAATCAGCTAAACTTCACCGACTTTGGAGCAAGCTTCCCGCACAAGGTTTGCTATCACGATGCTTGTACTGCTTTACGCGAATATGGCATTAAAAAAGAACCCCGGTTACTTTTATCGAAAGTGAAAGGATTGGAATTGGTTGAAATGGAAGATACAGAAACCTGTTGTGGTTTCGGCGGCACGTTTTCGGCCAAATTTCATTCAATATCCACTGCGATGACCGAACAAAAAGTGGAGAAAGCCTTAGCTACCGGAGCCGAATATATCATTTCCACCGAGTCTTCGTGTCTAATGAACATAGAAGCCTACATTATTAAGAACAAGCTCCCTATAAAGCCTATTCACATCGCCGACATTCTCGCAAGTGGCTGGGAATGATGTTCCATAACATTGACTACCGTTTGCAGTCATTAAGATAAATTAACGAACATTCAAAATAGAATTTCGTAACTTGCTGGTACTTTCTTCTTCGAGTTGAAAGGTATCGACCCCTATTTTATCAAGCTCTCAGCTTGCGTAAAATGCACTCATTTCCCCTTGTTATTTTGAAGTCTTAATTCGACATCTCAATTCAATGTCACATAGCTAAACGGTAAGAAACATGAAAACACAATTGTATTCAAAAAAAAGGAGCTGGCTTGACCAGTTAGATCACGTTAGATATTTTACCTCTAAAGGAAGTGAACCACATCATCCGTTACACGAAAAAAACGGTATTCATTGCGCCGGGGAGAAATTCAATTATATTGTCGATTGGCAGGTTAACGAAAAGCCACAAGCCCCTGCATAGGCATAACACAGTTAAATTAGTTACAACATAACAAAACGACAAAGACCAGCACAAAATGCTGGTCTTTGTCATTTCTACTCTTTATAATAGCTTTAGTTCTCTCATAATCCGCAATGTCAACGGATACGCAGGCAACGGCATACTGCCATGATCAAATCCGTCCATTTCAAACAATTTAGTTTGCGGATGACCGGCAACTTTCATCATGCGGTACATATAAGCGTTTTCCTCGTACCGTCCCAACATCTCCAGTTCTCTGTCACCTGTAATCAGGTATAAGGGGGGAGCATCAGCCCTGACATAATAAAGCGGTGCATATTCATCAATAATCGGCTGTGTGCCGGGAATTCCACGCTCAGCCCTCACCGTAAAATGGGTAATGGTATGTCCGCTAAAAGGAATAAGGGCGGCGATCTTATCAGCATCGACATCAAAAGCCTTCAAATAATGCTTATCCAAACCGACCATACTCGCCAAATAGCCACCGGCCGAATGACCGGAAACGACAATCTTAGCAGCTGAACCTCCATACTTGCCAATATGATGAAAAACCCAGGCAACGGCAGCAGCTGCATCCTCGATATATTCGGGGCATTTCACTTTGGGACTTAATCGATAATTGGCAGCTACAACAGCAATCCCTTTTCTGGTCCATTCTTCCGGAATAAACTTTGAGCCACCGGTAATTCCACCGCCATGAAACCAGATGATCGTTGCGAAACTGTCTTTATTGGCGGGATAATAAATATCTAAATGGCACCGCTCTTTCATATAATCAGTCAACGAGTCTCCTTCACGATAAAGAATATCTTTTTCGGTTTTATAAATTAGGGAATCCTGGGCACTTAAGCCCAAAACGACAAACAGGAAAACGGAAACAAATACGATACGAAGTTTATTCATAATTTTAGTTGATTGGTTAGAACGCTGAAGTTAGCAAATCTCGAAAAACAAAAAAAAGGTGCCCGCATGGACACCTTATATAATAGATCTACTTCCGTTTTAAAAGTTCTGCATTCGATGCAGCTTAAAGTACAGCCCTTCCTTTTCAAGCAGCTGGTCATGCGTTCCAACCTCAACAATCCGACCTTGGTCCATCACGCAAATAACATCTGCATTTTTAATTGTTGACAGCCGGTGAGCAATAACCATTGAGGTACGGTTCTTCATTAAATTATCTAATGCTTGCTGCACCAATTTTTCGGATTCCGTATCCAAAGCTGAAGTAGCTTCATCCAGAATCAAAATTGGCGGATTCTTCAGAATGGCGCGAGCAATTGAAATACGCTGCTTCTGTCCACCTGAAAGCTTGTCTCCCCGATCTCCAATATTGGTATGATAACCATTCTCCGTCGTTACGATAAACTCGTGAGCATTGGCAATCTTAGCCGCATTAATCACATCTTCTTCAGTGGCTCCTTCAACCCCAAAAGCAATGTTATTGAAGAAAGTCTCGTTGAAAAGAATTGGTTCCTGGTTCACATTCCCCATCAAACACCTCAATTCGTGCAGTTTCATGTCCCGAATATCGACCCCGTCAATCAGAATTTCACCATCGGTAACATCCCAGAAACGAGGCAATAAATCAACTAAAGTTGTTTTACCACTCCCCGACTTCCCGACAAAAGCAACGGTCTGCCCTTTTTTTATGGTCAGATTCACCTGATCCAAAACTTTATCTTTCACATAGCGAAAACTAACATCCCGATACTCAATGCTACCGTCAAAGGAAGTTTTTGTCTGAGCCGAAGGCTTGTCGACAATATTATTTTCCGTATTCAGGATCCGGTCGATCCGTTCCATTGAGGCCAAGCCCTTTTCAACACTATAGAGTGCCGTAGAGAAAGCTTTTGCGGGGTTAATGATATTATAAAAGAAAACCAGGTATACAATGAACTGCTGAGGCGAAAGTGCGTTGGTTCCATTCGAAATAATCAGGTTCCCGCCGTACCACAGTACAATCACAATTACAGCTGTTCCCAGAAACTCACTCATTGGATGGGCCAAAAAATAGCGGCTCATGAGCTTATTCATGATTAACCGGTAGTTTTCGTTCTCTTTGTTGAACCGTTCGCGAGCCTGCTTTTCAGCGGTAAATGCTTTGATCACCCGCAGCCCCGACATGTCTTCTTCGATAATTGAAAGAATCTCGCCCTGCTTGTTTGTTCCTTTCCTGGATTGACGCTTCAGGCTCTTTCCAACGCGACCAATCAGGAAACCTGCAAAAGGCAGCATGATAAATACGAAAATGGTCAATGACCAACTGGTATAAATCATATAAATCAAGGAAGTCAGGATCAGAATCGGGTTTTTGAACAACATATCCAACGAGTTCATGACCGAGTTCTCAATCTCCTGAACGTCGCTAGTCATGCGGGCCATAATATCGCCCTTGCGTTCGTCGCTAAAAAAGCCCAAAGGCAAAGCGATAAGCTTATTATAAATCAATGCCCGAATATCGCGAACAACGCTGTTACGAATGTCCATCATCATCAAACTGGCCAGATACATAAACAGTACCTTGAATATCACCATGATAATAACAAACAGACCAATGTAAATTAGCGCCGTGGACTGTCCATAAGTATCAATTACCCATGTCAGGAAATAAGATGCATTGTTTTTCAGACTGTCAATTGTCATTTCCCAAGGGACCAATTGCCGAACAGGCTGATCAGTACCAAACAAAATACCGAGAATTGGAGACAAAAGACCAAACGAGAACGCTGTAAAAATTGCCGACAACAGGTTGAAAACAAAGTTTAAAATAACCCGGCCTTTGTATGGAGGCAAAAAGCGTCTAAATAATCGAAATAAGTCCTTCATTTATATTATTTCAGAACCGCATTAAAAAATACCGGTATAATTCTGAGGCGTAATCGTTTTTAATTCAGCTTTTAAGGCATCACTTACATTCAGGGTGTCAATGAATTCATGAACCACTTGCTGGTCAATCTTTTTATTAACACGAGTCAAATCGCGCAAAGCCTCATAAGGATTTGGGTAACCTTCGCGACGCAAGATCGTCTGAATGGCTTCGGCAACAACCGGCCAGTTATTTTCCAGATCAGCCTCAATCGCTCCCTTATTCAGTAATAATTTATCCAAGCCCTTCATGGTTGAACTAAGGGCGATCAAGGTGTGCGCCAATGGCATACCTATTGTACGCAGCACTGTTGAGTCAGTCAAATCACGCTGCAAACGAGATACCGGCAATTTTGCAGAAAGGTGTTCAAAAATTGCATTGGCCATCCCCAGGTTACCTTCCGAGTTTTCAAAATCGATCGGGTTAACTTTGTGAGGCATAGCTGACGAACCAACTTCTCCGGCCTTAATCTTCTGTTTGAAATATTCCATTGAAATGTAGGTCCACATATCGCGGTCCAAATCCAGAATGATAGTATTGATTCGCTTCAAAGCATCGAAAATTGCCGAATGGTTATCGTAGTTGGCAATTTGCGTGGTATACTGGGCACGTTCCAGTCCCAGGTAGTTTTTCAGGAAGTGATTTCCAAAAGCTTTCCAGCTAATTTCGGGATAGGCAATATGGTGCGCATTGAAATTACCTGTTGCACCACCAAACTTGGCATCGCAATTAATACCACGAAGTTGCTCCAGTTGTCTTTTCAGACGTTCTGAAAAAACGCGAATTTCTTTTCCAAGGTTCGTTGGAGAGGCAGGCTGACCATGCGTTTTTGCCAACATTGGAATTTCCTTCCACTCGTCAGCCAGTTCATCCAGCTTGTCAACCAAGTCATTAATTGCCGGGAAATATTCAAAATCCAACGCATCGTGGATCGACTTTGGAACGGCCGTATTATTAATATCCTGTGATGTTAATCCGAAGTGAATAAACTCCTTATATTGTTTGATGTCCAATTTATCGAACTCTTCCTTCAGGAAATATTCAACTGCTTTTACATCGTGGTTAGTCACCTTTTCAATATCCTTGATACGCTGAGCATTTGCAACTGAAAAGTCAGCAACAACCTGACGTAATTTCGGAAACAAATTTTTATCGAAATCAGCCAATTGCGGTAAAGGCAATTCGCAAAGGGCGATGAAGTATTCCACTTCAACAAAAACACGATATCGGATTAAAGCATACTCCGAGAAATAGTTTTCGAGCTTGCTTACTTTCGACCGGTAACGGCCATCTATAGGGGTAATTGCAGTTAATAAATTCAATTCCATGATTTAAAATTTTCGAGGCGCTAAAGTTAGTAAATATTTGCGTTTAACCTCATCCTTCGGCAAGCGGGATCAACATACGACGATAAGATAAAATTGAGAACATCCGGCAAAATTTCTTTGGAACAATATAAAAGTCCTGATAAAAATTCAGTATATTAGTTACACATCATACAACCCTGACAAACAAACATGATTCGAAAATTAATCCTCACCACGCTGACCGGCATTCTGTTATATGCGTGCTCCTCCCCAAGCAATATCGACACAAGAACTGTTGAAAAAGCTGACATCCATCGTTATATGGGTAATTGGTACGAAATTGCCCGCTACCAGCACTCTTTTGAAAAAGATCTGGTCGGTGTTACCGCGAGCTATCGTTTACGCGACGATGGCAAAATAAGAGTAATCAACACGGGAAAAAGAGATAGTTTAAAAGGAGAATATGATGCCGCAATCGGACTGGCTAAAATTCCGAACCTCCAGGAACCAGGTAAACTAAAAGTTTCATTTTTCTGGATCTTCTACGCGGACTATTACATCCTCGAACTGGACACCATAAACTACAATTATGCACTAATCGGGAGCTCAAGTCCGGATTATTTATGGATTTTGGGGCGTAAACCACAAATGGATTCCAGCACCTACCAGATGCTGATTGACAAGGCACAAAAACGGGGTTATGATATCAGTAAACTCTATAAAGTTCCGCAACCGGAATACTAATTTAGGTTGACTAATATAAATGCTGAACACCAAAAAAAATTAACTTTGGATAATACTCAATAATCCGACAATCTATGAAACGGGCATTTATTCTGCTTATTCTTTGTGCTTTTGTTTTGATCAAACCAGCCGGGGCTCAACCGAATTCGGACAGTACAAAATTAGTTTACCAGCTGAACATCAAAGACAATATCATGCCCAAAACATGGCGCGATACCAAGCATGCATTTGCCGAAGCTGATAGCTTGCATGCCGACATGATCCTGATTCATATGAACACCTATGGAGGAACAGTACTCGATGCCGACTCCATTCGGACAAAAATTATAAACAGCTCAATTCCCGTTTATGTATTTATTGACAACAATGCTGCCAGTGCCGGAGCTTTAATTTCGATTGCCTGCGACAGTATCTATATGCGTAAAGGCGGCAGCATTGGAGCTGCTACAGTCGTCAACCAAACCGGCCAAAAGATGCCCGATAAGTATCAGTCGTACATGCGGTCGATTATGCGGGCAACAGCGGAGTCACACGGCGGCGACACCATTATAACGAATCAGGACACCACTTTTCACTGGTTCCGCGATCCAAAGATCGCCGAAGCCATGGTTGACGAACGGGTTTATATCCCCGGTGTTATCGATACAGGTAAAGTACTGACCTTCACGCCTAGTGAAGCCATGAAAAACGGCTATTGCGAAGGCATTGCCGAAAACATACCGGAAGTGCTGAAACAAATCGGAGTCGACAATTACAAGATCGTAGAATACAAACCTTCTTTTATTGAAAAAATTATTGGATTCCTGGTAAATCCGATAGTATCCGGCCTGTTAATTATGGCAATTATTGGGGGAATTTATTTCGAATTACAAACACCAGGAATTGGATTTCCGCTTGGTGTAGCCATTCTTGCTGCTGTCGCTTATTTTGCTCCGCTCTACCTCGAAGGCTTGGCTGCCAACTGGGAGATCATGTTGTTCATCGTCGGGCTCATTTTGATAGCAGTAGAGATTTTTGTCCTGCCCGGCTTTGGCATTGCCGGTATTCTGGGCATTCTGTTCACCTTTACCGGTTTGGTTTTAAGTTTGATTGAAAATGTCGTTTTCAATTTCGAGAATGTCCATCCCGACAGGATCATAACCGCATTAACGACCGTTATAGTCGCCTTATTTGCCGGATTTTTGGGTAGCTTATTCTTGAGCAAGAAACTATTTACCGCAGAAAGCGGAATACTCAAAAATTTGTCGCTGCACGAAGTACAGGAAAAAGAACGCGGTTTTGTTGGTGTTGATACCAGGATTAAAACCATGAAAGGAATGACCGGAATAGCCCATACCGTTTTGCGTCCTTCAGGCAAGGTACAAATTGAAGGCAAAATTTACGATGCCGTAGCCAACCTGGGCATGATCGACAAAGGCGAGAGCATCGTTGTTGTGAAAGATGAAGCCGCACAGTTGTATGTTGAAAAAAATCAGGATTAAAAGCCATCATCATCCCGTATCATCCAAGAACCTGATATTAAATTTAAAGTAATATCAGGCTGCTCAATACATGCAAAGCTCTATATACTTCTATAAAGTGAATATCTTTGACTTCCACAGAACAATTTCGAGGTAATTTTGCTTTTATAGGAACAAAAGAGAAAGAGTGATGAAAGATTTTCTATTGAATTACATCAACGAGTTGATTTACCTGATGAATGAAATGGCCCCCTGGTTGTTATTAGGACTTATTTTTGCAGGGCTGCTAAAAGTTTTCTTTCCCCAGGACAAAGTTCAAAAATACATGGGCAAACCGACCACCAAGTCAGCAGTGAATGCGTCCCTGCTTGGTATTCCAATGCCGCTTTGTAGTTGTGGTGTCATTCCTACAGGCATTTCCTTTTTCCGAAACGGAGCTTCCAAAGGAGCCACCAATTCCTTCCTGATCTCAACCCCTCAAACCGGGGTCGATTCCATATTTGCCACCTACTCCATGCTAGGATGGCCTTTTGCAGTACTCCGCCCCATTGTTGCTTTCGTAACAGGAATCGTAGGTGGAATACTAACCAACATCTTTGTAAAAGAAAAAACCGCACCCAAGGTTAAAGAAGCCCCCAAACCGGCATTTGCAGGTTTTGCCATGGCTTCACAACCGGCAACCGGTTTTGCGATGGCCTCGCCAACAGCGCAACCAGCAAAAGCTAGTCTACTGACTGTTACACCTCAGCCTCAAAACAAACCAACAAACGGAGCAACTTGCACCGATGATTCCTGTGGTTGCCACAGCGAAAAACCAAAGGGTAATGCATTTGTTCAGGCAACACACTATGCCTTCATTGAGCTACTGCAGGATATTGCCAAATGGCTAATTATCGGTTTTGTGATTGCAGCCTTAATATCGGTAATCCTACCGGACGACTTTTTCAGTTTGTTTAAAGGATTGGGCTTCCTCGAAATTTTAGTCATCCTGGCCGCGTCCGTACCAATTTATATTTGTGCAACGGGCTCCATACCCATCGCTGCAGTATTGCTGCTAAAAGGCGTATCACCTGGTGCTGCACTGGTTTTCCTAATGGCAGGACCAGCAACTAACGTAGCCACCATTTCAGTTATTGGCAGCACCATGGGCCGCAAATCGCTGTTTGTTTACCTGGGCTCCATCATTGGCGGTGCCCTTATTTTTGGTTCGCTCATCAACTGGTTAATACCTGCCGATTTTATTCTAACAAAGGTGATGCATATTCACAGCGGCGAACACGAAATGGTCCCGATGTGGCTGCAAATTACTTCGTCAGTGGTATTAATCGGCTCACTTATTTTTGGCTATTTTTACCAACGCATTGAGAAAAACAAACAAAAAACGAAGACCTTGGCACAAAAAACACTGAAAATTGAAGGCATGACCTGCTCACATTGCGAGGCCAGTGTTACCCGTAACCTCATGAAACTGGAGGGTATTGATGAAGTTGTTGCCGACAAAAACACCTCGGAAGTCAAAGTATCGGGCAAAAACATTGACCTGAAAAAGGTTGAAGTAGTGATCGATGAAATAGGCTACCATTACAAAGGAGAAATTTAATGCAGCTATTACAGTTTGGCTTGATCCTGCTAAGCCTGGTTCCGACTATTACAACCCTATTGCTTGCTTACCAGATTATGCGAGCCGGATTCAACGCTAAGGGCAAACCAACAATCAACCGCATTCTCTTTTATTTTTCCAAAGGAATCGTCAGCTTGGTTTTTGCCCTGCTCATCATAGCTTCATTCTCTCAACAATTCTTTTTGAAGCTGCCCTTCATCATTCAGGACGATATTGCTGATGTTCAAAAACTGATGAGCCTGATCTTCCTGCTGGCTGGCAACCTGTTGCTCCTACCCGCTTATTACACCATGAGTATATTCACCCGGGTCGGGCTACCAACCGACGAGCATGTGCTGCAAACCGAAGGGGTTTACCGCATCAGCCGCAACCCGATGTATACCAGTTTTTTCTTTTTCTTTGGCGCTTGTTTCCTGTTACTGCCATCCCTGCTGTTAGGCGTACTCATGCTGGCATCACTTGCACTGCATCACCGCATCATAAAAAAAGAAGAAGCTTATTTGGAATCCGCTTTTGGGGAAGAGTACCTATTGTATAAAAAATCGGTAGCCCGGTACCTTTAGCTTATTCCTTTATTGAGCCAGTAGTTGGCACGCTTTACACAGCGCGCCAGCGGGGGGAAGCCTCCGATCTGATCTCATACAACCAACTTACAGTACCCGAATAATAGCCACATAGCCACCATCCTTCGCCATCTTGACCTTGATGGTATCGCCGGCCTTTACCTTTTGAGTTTTCTGCTGAAGATCAGTTGGCTGCTGATCCGACTTCTTCGTATCTGCCCACATCTCCAATTCATATTCTCCCTGGTGTAGGAAATCCAGCTTCAATTCAACCTCTTTGGCAATTTGATTATTGAGCACGCCAATATACCAATCATCAGCACTTTTCTTCGCCAGCGCCACATAGTCACCCGGGTATCCTCCAAGAAAATGAATATCATCCCAAACTGTTGGAACTAATTTCAGGAAGTCGGCCCCTGTCAAACGGTTCCGGAACTCCGTCAAACAATTCCCTAGTTCTATCGGGAAATTCCGGAACTCCACCAAACGCTTCCATGGTTCTATCGGGCAATTCAGGAATTCAATCGAACGATTCCATGGTTCCATCGGGCGATTCCGGGATTCTTTCAACCAATTCCGGAATTACGTCGGATGATTCCAGGATTCTGTCGAACCATGCAAACGTTCCATCTGGCGAGTGAAACATGGTTTCGAACGATGTAAACGTTCTGTCGGGCGATGTAAAAAAGAAAGTCCCGACACCAGGCCGGGACTTTCGAGATTACCTTATAATTCTAAAACTGAATCTATGATGAGAAAAAATGTCTCGTATTTATTGCTGTTTTTTGAAGTTTGCCAATCCTTCGTCGAGGAACTTCACAAAGTTGTCAGCATTCAAATCGTATGCTTTCGGCTGTGTTAACTCTTCACCCTGATGGTCGAGCAGCACATAATAAGGTTGTGCATTCACGCCAAAACGAGTAATCTGAAAATCGGCATATTTCTTACCAATCGTCTTTTTCACCCGGCCATCGTAGCTCGAAGTTACCCATTCGTCTTCCGGAAGCTCCTTCTTATCATCCACATACAGGGCAATAATTACATAGTCGTTCATCAGGCGTTGCAGCACCCGTGAATCCGACCATACATTGGCTTCCATTTCCCGGCAATTCACACATCCGTGGCCGGTAAAATCGATAAACACCGGTTTATTCACCCGTTTGGCATAAGCCATTCCCTGCTCATAGTCGAAGAATCCCTGCAAGCCATGTGGCAAGTGAAGGAAATCGCTGTATTTTGGTTTTACATCCAATCCGTCTGACTGAGTACCAGAGCCAACACCACCATGCAACCTAAGTTCCTCGCGAACGACTCCGCGTAAATTGAAATCGTGCGTTTCCATCGGAGGAAGGTAACCTGAAATAGCTTTCAGAGGAGCACCAAACATCCCCGGAATCAGGTACACCACAAAGGCGAAGGTAATGATTGACAACATCAATCGGGGAACCGTTACATGCTTCACCTCGCTATCGTGCGAGAAGGTTAATTTACCTAACAGGTAGAAACCTAACAGGGTGAAGATAACGATCCAAAAAGCCAGGTACACCTCGCGGTCGAGGATTCCCCAGTGGTAAGTTTGATCGGCCACACTCAGGAATTTCAATCCAAGTGCCAGTTCGAGGAAGCCCAACACGACTTTCACCGAGTTTAACCAACCGCCCGACTTAGGCAGGTTGCTCAACCAGCCCGGAAACAGGGCAAACAGTGTAAACGGTAAGGCAAATGCCATCGAGAAGCCAAACATACCAACAATTGGTTTTAACACAGCACCACCGGCCGACTCTACCAGAATTGCTCCCACGATAGGTCCGGTACACGAAAATGAAACCAGCACCAGGGTCAGGGCCATAAAGAAGGACCCCATAAAGCCTCCTTTGTCAACCTGACTATCCGATTTATTAACCAACCAACTTGGCAACACAATCTCGAACATTCCGAAGAATGAGAACGCGAAAATCATGAACACCAGGAAGAAAATCAGATTAGGAAGCCAGTGTGTACTCAGGAAGTTAGCAATGTCGGGACCAAATATCAGGGCGACAACGGTACCAACAATCGTATAAATTGCGATGATAGAAATTCCGTAAAAAGCAGCGTACATCCGCGATTTCGCTTTGGTGTCGCCACTCTTCATAAAGAATGAAACCGTCATCGGGATCATCGGGAACACACAAGGCGTTAGGATGGCCGCCAGGCCAGCCAAAAAGGAGAAAAACAGGAACATCCACAAATTCTGGGGTGAAGCCGTTTTTCCTTTATCCGTCATTACCTTACCTTCTTCGGCCAGGTTTGTATTTTCGTGGGTGGGTTCAGTAGCCTTTTCGGTTACTTCGGCTTTCGGTTCGGCAACTTCAACAACAGCTGCTGCAGTGGTCGGCTCTTCCTTTTGCGCTTGGGCAACAGGCTTGCTTTCCTCCTTTGCTACAGCAGTTGTTTTAGGAGCTTCTTGCTTAATTTCAGCTTTCTTTGCCGGAGCAGCAGCCTTAACACCGTCGGCTTTAAAGTTAAAGTCAACCTCAGTAGGCGGCAAACAAGTTTCGTCATTACAACACATAAACTCAAGGTAACCATCGATCTTCACCGGATCGCTGGATTTAACTTTAACAACCTGTATGAACTCGGCTTGTTTCTCGAAATACCGCAACTCCATTTGGAAGGTATCATCGAACTTGTCAATTGGCGCTGGCTTGGTGGTCATTTTACCAACGAATTCGATATTCGCATTATCGTTAAAATGAAACGATGTTGGAACAGGACCGCCATCCGGTAAGTTGGTATCATACAAGTGCCAGCCCTCGTCGATTGTTGCTTTGAAGATTAATTTAACCTGATCGCCATCTTGCGTTGATGAGAATGACCATTTAACAGGTTCCATGATTTGAGCCATCGAGCTCAGTCCGCAAAAAAGCGCGACTAGAATAACTAAAAACCTCTTCATACTTGGCGTTAATTTTTTATTGAGCATTGATTCGTTTTTCCCATTTAAGGACAAAACAAAAATAGGCGGCCAGCAGATGTTAAGCACTATATAAAGAGGTGTAAAAAAGGCAGAAAAAGGTTGAAATGAGGTCTAGACCCCCAGCTATAAATTCTGTTTATTCCTGTTATAGAGCGCAATAGCCTCTTTCCGGTTTGTAACACCCAAACGCTTATACAAATTATTAATATGGGTTTTCACGGTACTTAATTCAATGAAAAGGTCAGCCGCAATCTCTTTATTGGTCTTTCCGGCAGCCAAGCCTTGCCAAATTGTACGCTCCTTATCGGTAAGCAGGTGGTGATAATCAATTTTATCCTCCGAAGAGTTTTGTGTTTTTAGCTTGAATATCCATAATCCCAGCGCCAGAATAACGAGTGCTTCACCCCATATAATCCAGGTACGCCAGGGCTTTGTAATTTTGGGAATCTCACAAACCAAATCGCGATACCCGACAAGGTTATTCAGCATGTCGTCATAAACACTCGTATACAAAGCCTTCGGATATTGCTTTTTCAATCGCTCCTGAAAGTCAAAGTAAAAATTACTATTTCGTAAAAAGTCGGTTTCGCGGTCTTCGATATGGTACAGGGCAAACAAACCGACCAGGGCATTATCGGTATTATTAACAAACTCACGAATACTTCGATTCATGCTCTGGCTCTGAAAATCACGTTTGGCTACCGTGTTAATCCGGTTCAGCGCGTTACGCTTTTGAAAGTAAGTTTTTTCGAATGCAACCAAGGTCTGGTTTTCTTCTGATCCGCTAATTTGAACGTCATCAAACAAGAGGTTCGGCTGATCAGCCTGCAGTTTAAGTTCGGAGGAGTTAGATAATAAAACATGCATGAAATTACGAACGGAATCTGTCGAGAACTCCAGAGCAAAAAGATTATTTCTCACCAGGTACAGCCGGTAAAAGCGAGGATCGCCGGGAAGATCATTTCCGGACAACGAGAAACTACCATCAGGGAAGATCGTGGCTTCATTAATCATGAATTCAGGAGAAGCAACGAACAAATTGTCGGGAGATTGGATGGAAGCCAGATAAACTTTAGGTTGCCATTGGTCAGATATCGCAATTTTGCCTTCAATCTTGTAGGCAAACGAATTCAAACTAAGAAACAACAATAAAAAGGGGATCAGGGCTTTATACAACATATATCAAGTTCTAGAACCCCTAAAATAATAAATCCCGGACAAATACGTCCGGGATTTACACTTATTTAGAGTATAATTTCCTCCATGTTCTCATCGAAAAACTGATAATCGAGGAATGTTAAAGAATTAACTTCTTCGACAGTCACTTTTCGTAAGAATTTCAAAAACCATTTCCGACGCATCGACATAAAGCCTTTGGTCAGATAGGCTGCAACATAAGGATGAACCTTAACCGTTAATTTCTTCTTGTTTAAATCTTTGAAGATGTAATTAACTTTGTTTTCCAGTTCATCAGTAAAGAGAATCGTCGGCGTCACCTTGCCAGTACCTTTACATGTAGGACAAACTTCTGCGGTCTCTACGTGCTCTTCGGGACGGACCCGCTGGCGGGTGATCTGCATCAAACAAAACTTGCTCAATGGCAAAATGTTGTGTTTGGTTCGATCAACGGACATCGCCTCTTTCATGCGTTCATGAACCTTTTGTCGGTTCTCGGAACTATGCATATCGATAAAGTCGATAACGATAATTCCCCCCATGTCTCTCAACCTCACTTGTCGTGCTATCTCTTCGGCAGCAGCTAAGTTCACTTCCAGCGCGTTGGTTTCCTGATCAACACCGGCCTTTGAGCGGTTTCCACTATTCACATCAATGACATGGAAAGCTTCCGTGTGTTCAATAATCAGATAAGCGCCGTTTTTAAACGAAACTGTCTTGCCAAAAGACGACTTAATTTGCTTTTCGACTCCGAAATGATCAAAGATTGGTTGCCCGCCTTTGTAATGCTTGACAATTTTTTTCTTTTCCGGATCGATTGTACCAAGGTACTCTGCTATATCATCGGCTACTTCAGCATCATTAATGATGATGTTATTGAAGTTCGGGTTATAAATATCTCTCAACAAGGCTGTTGTCCGATCCATTTCACCAACCACCAGAGATGGGGCTGTCGCTTTTTTCAGCTTTTGAAACATGGTTTCAAATTTGGCGACCAGCTTCTTCAGCTCCTGGTCTAGCTCTGCGACGCGTTTCCCTTCGGAAACTGTTCGGACTATCACACCATATTTCTTCGGCTTAATGCTTTGAATCAGCTTTTTCAGCCTGTTTTTTTCTTCGGTTGAGCTAATCTTTTGCGAAACACTAACTTTTTCGCTAAAAGGCATCAACACTAAATTTCTTCCCGCTATCGAAAGTTCTGATGTTAGTCGGGGGCCTTTGGTCGAAATTGGTTCTTTGGCAATTTGAACCAAGATATTCTGGCCTGCTTTTAACACCTCCGTAATTTTACCCTCTTTGTTAATATCGGGTTCGGAGTGAATTTTTGATACCGAAGAAATACGGTTTTTCTTAGAACTGGCAATTTTCAGGAACTTATTCAAAGTTGAAAATTGCGGGCCCATGTCGAGATAATGCAAAAATGCATCTTTTTCATAACCAACGTCGATGAAAGCAGCGTTCAGGCTCGGCATAATTTTCTTGACTTTACCCAAATGGATATCGCCAACAGCAAACTTTGCTCCGCTTTTTTCCCTTGTTAGCTCAACTAAGCGTTTGTTTTCTAATAAGGCAATAACGACTTCCGAGGGAGTGACATCAATAATTAGATCGCTACTCACAACGTTTTTTTAATTTTTGATAGCTCGCACGTAAAATGCGACTCATAAAACAGATTAAACCTAAAGCACTAAGTACTTTAGGTTTAACCAACAGCGTAACAGTTTTACCTAAAGCAAAACTTATTTCTTCTTCTTATGTCTGTTTTTACGAAGTCTTTTCTTACGCTTGTGCGTAGCCATCTTGTGTCTTTTTCTTTTTTTTCCGCTTGGCATAACTTTACTATTTTACTTGGTCTTTAACTTGAGATACGAACGTTTTAGCAGGCTTGAAGCTTGGAATAAAATGTTCCGGGATAATGATAGTTGTATTTTTAGAAATATTGCGTGCAGTTTTTTCTGCTCTTTTCTTCACAATGAAACTTCCGAAACCTCTTAAGTAAACGTTTCTTCCTTCCGTCAAAGAATCCTTTACAGTTTCCATGAAAGCTTCCACTGCCTTTTGCACTGTTACTTTTTCAATGCCAGTGTTCTTGCTAATTTCGTTAACAATATCTGCTTTAGTCATCTCTAAAATTATTTAGTTTTCAATAAATTATAAAATCGGGTCAAATGGTGTGCAAAAATAAAAATTATTTGAGAACTAGAAACAACTGAATTGAATTATTTTTGCAATTCACGTAGATTCTAAATAGTTATGGCGAATTTTGAGGGGATAAAAGGACAATTACGGAGTTGGTATATTCAAAACAGAAGGCATCTTCCCTGGCGGGAAACCACTGATCCGTATCTCATCTGGCTATCCGAAGTAATATTGCAACAAACCCGAATTGATCAAGGTCTAGCTTACTTCAATCGATTTGCCGAAAAGTATCCAAACATCAAACTTTTGGCAGATGCTCCCGAAGATGAGGTTTTAAAACTATGGCAGGGACTTGGCTATTATTCCCGGGCCCGCAATCTTCACCAGGCTGCCAAAACGGTAGCCACCAATTTTAACGGAGATTTTCCATCGACATACAATAATATAATAGGCTTGAAAGGAGTGGGCGAATATACAGCTGCTGCAATTGCTTCCATTTCATTCAATCTACCCTATGCAGTAGTCGATGGAAACGTTTATCGTTTTTTGTCCCGGCTATTTGGAATTGACAGCCCGATTGACAGTACCAAAGGGAAAAAACTGTTCAGGGAACTGGCCAATGAAATCCTGGACACCAACGATCCGGGATTACATAACCAGGCAATGATGGAATTTGGCGCTCTGCAATGCACACCTAAAAAGCCTAATTGCCTGCAATGTATTTTCAACGACTGCTGCCTGGCTTTGAACGAGGGTAAAATCGAAAAGCTCCCGGTCAAACAGGGAAAGATCAAAATAAAACACCGCTATTTCAACTATATTATTTTTGAAAATGAGGATCATACCTTCCTCCAAAAAAGAACCGGCAACGACATCTGGAAAAACCTGTTTGAGTTTCCTGTTATTGAAACAGATGAGAAAACGGAAGTTGATCAGGTTTTAAGAACATTCAACCAACTGCCGGAAGAAACAAACACCCTGGGACTCCACGTTAGCAATTGGAGTAAGCAAGTACTCAGCCACCAACACATTCACTACCGATTCATCCAAATTAATTGGAATAAAGAAATTCCCGGATGGAAGGATTTAATCCGAGTAGATAAAAAAGATATTTTTAAATTTGCTGTTCCGAAACCGGTTGAACAAAAATTGGCTCAATTGGATTGGGCTTAGTTCGTTCGTATAGCGGAAGTTGCATTTCGTCACACAAAAAGTGCCGTTCATAGATTTCCCGAATCTGTATATCGCAGATTATCATCGAATTTCGTAAATTGAGTCTTATTAACTTAAATTATGAAGTATGTCAGTAAATAAAGTTATTTTAATTGGAAACGTAGGACAAGATCCTGAAGTAAGACATTTGGATAAAGATGTCGCTGTTGCAAATTTTTCGTTGGCGACATCGGAAAGCTATACGGCTAAGAATGGAGAAAAAGTCACAACAACCGAGTGGCACAATATCGTTGTTTGGCGAGGCTTGGCAAAAGTAGTCGAACAATACGTACATAAAGGAGATAAATTGTATATTGAAGGCCGAATCCGAACTCGTTCGTGGGATGATAAGGAAGGCAATAAGCGCTATACCACTGAAATCTATGCTGACAACCTGGAGATGTTGACTCCAAGAGGACAGTCAACTGGTGGACAGCAGGTTTCAGCACCAAGTAATCAAGCGGCAGAATCAGTTAATGAACCTGATTTTAGTTCATCAGAAGAAGATGACCTGCCATTTTAGTAACCAAAATTAGAATTAATTGGAAACTGATCCGTTACCCTATTTTTTGAACCTGTCAGGGGATGTTCATTTTCTTCCCCTGACAGGATCAGTTGTAATCAGTCTTGTTTTAATCATATTGTTATTGATTTCTTCAGCTTTAATTTCCGGCTCTGAGGTCGCTTATTTCTCGTTAAGCCCCAAAGACCGGCAAAAATTGAATAATCAAAAAGAACGCAAGAATCATTACATTTTACACAACCTGGAAAACCCGGAAAAGCTATTGGCGACTATTCTCGTTGCCAACAATTTTATCAATGTGGGCATTGTAATCCTTTCCTCGTACACAACAGACTCGTTGGTTGATTTTTCACAAGCCCAAACGATCGGGTTTATATTCCAGATCATCATTATTACATTCTTTCTTTTACTATTCGGGGAAATCATACCGAAAGTTTATGCAACTCGTTACTCCATGCGTGTTGCCCGCCTGATGGCGATTCCACTCCATGTACTGGAACGAATTTTCCGCCCCATCAACTCAATTTTAATTTACTCTACATCCTTCGTCAACAAGCGCATGCAAAAACATTCGCAAAACATTTCTGTTGACGAGTTATCTCAAGCACTGGAATTAACTGCCGATCACGAAATATCCGAAGACAAAGATATTTTGGAGGGAATTGTAAAGTTCGGGAATAAAAATGCTGTCGAGGTCATGCGACCAAGGGTTGATGTAGACGCCATTGAGATCAAAGAATCTTTTACGGAAGTGATTAAGCTGATTAACGAGTCGGGCTACTCACGAATTCCGGTTTTTGATGAAACTTTTGACAACATCCGGGGAATCCTTTACATCAAAGACTTGCTTCCTCATATTCATCACGGTGAAAAATTCAGATGGCAATCGATCATCCGGCCACCATTTTATGTGCCTGAGACGAAAAAGATTGACGACCTGCTGGAAGACTTTCAAAAGAATAAAGTACACATGGCAATCGTTGTGGACGAGTATGGTGGTAGTTCAGGGATTGTAACACTCGAGGATATTTTGGAGGAGATTGTAGGGGATATTGCTGACGAGTTTGATGAAGACGAAAATTACTTCACAAAAATCAACGATACAACTTACCTGTTCGACGGTAAGATCCTGCTCAACGACTTCTATAAAATAACGGGGACCAATGAACATGTTTTCGATGCTCACAAGGGAGATGCGGATACTTTAGCCGGTTTAATACTGGAACTGGAAGGAGAGATTCCTACCTTGAATGAAAAAATTACTTGTGAAAATTTTATCTTTTCGATCGACAGCGTTGACAACCGGCGAATAAAGCAAATTAAAGTTGAAATAAGTTGAAACACAGAAAGACAATGAGGAGACTGCTATTTTTTCTAACAATATCCCTGCTTTTGGGTGCTTGCGGCAATACGTACATTCCAAAGCCGCGAGGTTATTTTCGAATAAGTTTTCCGAAAAAGTCATTTCATCCGGTAAAAGATCAACTTCCCTATTCGTTCGATATCGCGGATTATTCCGAAATTAAGTACACCAAGGACACAAAAACCGGCACGGAATGGGTTAATATCGTTACACCGGCCAATAAAGCTGATGTTCACCTGACCTACGTGGATCTTTCGGGCAATTTAAACGACCATATTGAGGAGTCGCGTAAGCTGGCTTACGACCATACCATTAAAGCTGATGCAATTAACGAGCAGCTCTACATAGATCCTGAAAATAAGGTCTACGGAACGATTTACCATATAGAAGGCAATGCTGCTTCTCCGCTTCAGTTTTATTTAACCGACAGTACCAAACACTTTTTACGAGGTGCATTTTACATCCGCGAAATTCCCAATATCGACAGCATTCAGCCGGTTATCGACTTTCTGGAACCCGATATCATGCGAATGATTAAAACCTTCCGCTGGAAATAATACTTTCCTTATCTTTATCTGAATTCGAATTTTTAGATTTATTGACTAATGCCTTTGATCAAAAAGGAAGAAATAGCGGGAGGGCTTCTGTTACTTTGGAAAATTACTGAAGACCTGGAGCTGATGAATGTTCTGGCAGAGGAGTTCACCAATGATCCCACTTATCTGAAGATTACCCATCCCAAGCGAAAAAAAGAATGGTTGGCAGTTCGGTTACTACAGAAAGTAGCCGGGTGCAACAAAGAGCAGTTTCATTACAATGACGTAGGGCAACCCTGTATCGATCATCCTGTCTACAAATCAATTTCAATCAGTCATTCCTCGAACTTAGTCGGGATCTACCTGCACACCAAACCGACAACCGGCCTCGACATTGAATCGGAGGACAGAAACTTCGTTCGTGTTGAAAAAAAGTACCTAAGTGATGAGGAGTCGCAAATGGCCAAAGAAACACAGAACGGTTACGGTTGGTTTTGGTGTATTAAAGAGGCGGCCTATAAAGCTGCCGGAATTCCGGGCCTCGCTTTCCGTGATCAAATCAACATCGATCTGCAAAAAAATGGAAGTCCGGAGGTTAAAATAAAAGGGGAATCACACCTTTGCTTCAACATTTACCAAAAAAAACTTTCCGGACAACTTATTGTTTGTCTAACACTTCAATCCACTCTGCAGGTATAAATAACAACAAATACCAAACATTGAATAGGGATAACTGTTTAATGACACGAACTGATTTGTTATTTTTGACAATGGCTTGTTTATCATCACAGACCATAAAATAACAAGACAGAAAAAAAAATCAGACAAACTGGAAATCATGAGTCAAACAAAATCTCAAATATTGGTCATCTTTGGTGCATCCGGTGACCTGACAAAAAGAAAACTGATTCCGGCGTTATACGAACTTTACCGACGTAAATTTCTACCCGAAAAATTCGCAGTTCTGGGAGTTAGCCGGACTGATTTATCCGACGAGGTATTCCGTGAGAAGATGAAAGAATTCTTACCGAAAACGGAGGATAAACAAGACGAAGTTTCAAGCTTCGTCGAAAAACTTTATTACCAGCCACTGGCAACCGAGGATGCATACGACTATCCGGTGTTGCGAGATCGGTTGGCGACTATTGCCAAGCAAAATGAAATTGCAGAAAACTTCATTTTCTACCTTTCAACTCCGCCTAAATTATACGAAATTATTCCGGCCAACCTGGCAAGTGTCGATTTAAACAAAACGGAAGATGGCTTCCGTCGTTTAATCGTTGAAAAACCCTTTGGAACTGATTTGGAATCAGCCAAGCATCTGAATAAAAATTTGCTGAACTATTTTGAAGAAGAGCAAATTTACCGGATCGACCACTACCTGGGTAAAGAGTCGGTTCAGAATATGTTGGTAACACGTTTTGCCAATGGTATTTTTGAACCAATTTGGAATCAGAATTTCATTCAGCATGTTGAAATTACTTCGGCCGAATCCTTAGGGGTTGAAGAGCGTGGCGGGTACTACGATAACTCCGGTGCTATGCGCGATATGGTTCAAAACCACCTGATGCAGGTCGTGGGAATGGTGGCCATGGAACCTCCTGTGGTTATTGAAGCCGATGCAATCCGGAACGAGGTTTTGAAGGTATTTCAATCGTTGCGACCGATCAATGAGGAAGATGTTCCTCAATATGTTATTCGTGGTCAGTATATCGAATCGAAAATTAAAGGTGAAGCTGTAAAAGGTTACCGTCAGGAAAAGGGCGTTAATCCGGAAAGCCGCACGGAAACCTTTTTTGCCATGAAATTCTTCATCGATAACTGGAGATGGAGTGGCGTTCCTTTCTATGTCCGGACCGGCAAAAAATTACCAACCCGGGTTACGGAGGTTGTCATTCACTTTAAAAAAACTCCGCACCATCTGTTTGGATCGGACGGTGGTTACGAACACTCAAACAACCAACTGATCATCCGTATTCAGCCAGACGAGGGGATCCTGTTGAAATTTGGCATGAAAGTTCCCGGAGCCGGGTTCAATGTGCAAACGGTTAATATGGACTTCCACTACGACGAGTTACGGGATGTACACTTACCAGCAGCTTACGAACGGTTGTTGCTGGATTGTATGCAAGGCGATGCAACGCTTTATTCCCGCGGCGATGCTGTTGTGAAAGCATGGGAGTTTGTCCAACCAATCCTGAACGCCTGGGAAAATAACCCGGAAATTCCGGTTTACGGATATCCCGCAGGAACCTGGGGCCCCGATGTCGCCGACGAACTAATTGAAGGTGCGACTTGGCGCTATCCCTGCAAAAATCTGTCAAACGATGGAAATTACTGTGAACTATAACAATTAGCCTGATTCGTCAGGCTTTATTTTTACTTGAAAATGGAAGCACGAAAAGTTAAGATATACCCGGACAATACAGCAGTAGCCAACGCATTTGCAAACGATCTTTACCAATTTGCAGAGCAAGCTAACCAAGTTGTTCACGTTGCACTTTCAGGAGGTTCTACACCGGCTTTACTGTTTGATGTATTGGCACAGGAATATGCCACAAAGATGCCCTGGAATAAGATTCATTTTTGGTGGGGCGACGAACGTTGCGTACCTCCAACCGATGAGCAAAGCAACTACAAAATGACTGTTGACCATTTATTGGGCAAAATTGATATGCCGGAAGAGAATATTCACCGG
>NZ_JBZQJF010000226.1:0-2556 GCF_059905295.1 Mangrovibacterium sp. | reverse complement strand
GGTCTTGCTTTCAATTGGAGTGCGCCCAACATTACAATTGGCCAAAGATGCCGGTTTGGAAATTGGAGATGCCGGTGGGTTGTTGGTCAACAGCAAGCTGCAAACTTCGGATTCGGATATTTACGCTGCCGGCGATATGGTTGAAATCGAGCATCGTGTAAGCGACAAAAAAGTACGGATTCCCCTGGCAGGTCCGGCAAACAGACAGGGAAGAATTGCTGCAGAAAACGCCCTGGGAGGTCAGCATAGCTACAAAGGAGCAATTGGCACATCGGTGGTACGTGTTTTTGAGGCTGTTGCCGGAACAACCGGATTGTCGCTAAAACAGGCACGCGCAGCCGGTATTGATGCCGATGCCGTTGTGGTGCACAAAGAACATCATACCGCGTATTACCCGGGTGCCGAAACTGTGACGGTTCTATTGGTATACGATAAAAATACAGGTGTTATACTCGGAGGTCAAACTGCTGGTTACAAAGGCGCCGATAAGCGCCTTGATGTTATTGCAACCGCTTGTGCCGCCAAACTACCGGTTACCGAGATTGCCGATATCGATTTTGCCTACTCACCACCAATAGGAACAGCCAACGATGCCATGAACATGGCAGCTTACGTTGCTGAGAACAAAATGTCAGGTTATGGGCCAAGCTTGATGGTTTCGGAACTCGATGATTACATCGGAAGCAAAGAGCAATTAATTGTGCTGGATATTCGCGACGTATTTGCCCACCAGAAAAGCAATATGAATGGCGCATATCATATTCCGATGGAAATGCTTTATCCAAACCTGGAAAGAATTCCGAAAGATATCCCTATCCTGATTTATGATGAAACAGGAAAAAAAGGCCATCAGGCAGTTCGAATGTTGATTGGTGCAGGTCACCCGGAGGTACTCAACATTTCAGGCGGACACACTTCACTTCAACGCCATGCCGCAACAGTTGGCTTCAAAAACATCAATATGCTAGCCTTGCCTATTGAGCAGAAAAGCATTGGCGAAAAGGCGGCTGAAACAGTAGAAACCAACAAGCAGGTAAGCACTGAAGAACTCAAGCGACTGATTATTGATGTACGTACACCGGGCGAATTTAGCAGTGGTGCTTTCCCGGATGCCATCAATATTCCGCTGGACGACCTGATGTCGGGTAAAGCCGACCTGGGCGAGAACACCGATCGCGAGATCATCGTTTACTGTGCCAGCGGAGCCCGTTCGGCCTATGCGAAGCAGATCCTGCAAAGCCGCGGTTTCTCGAATGTGACCAACGGAGGTGGTATTTCAGCCATGATGTCGAGATATTAAACAACAAAAGAGCTGGTAAGATCACAGAATTTACCAGCTCTATTTATTTCTCAATTTCAAATTTCTTTCTGTCTCATCAAAGTTACTTAACCTCCAATGGCAATTCCCTGTAGCCTATTCTGCCGAGGTCATCAACCGCCAAAATTCGAACCCGGTAATGAGCCGGCAAGGTAGTTCCTGGTATCTCCTGCTCAAGTTTTGGATCCACCGCTACGAAAGGCTTCCAATACAGCGTAAGTCGTTTTTCATTTTTAGCCTGTTCTTGCACCTGCTCCGCAAAATCCCTGGCTATCCGGTTACCGCCTTCATATTGTTTTAGCGGCTCATCAGTTGTTTCAGGCACCAGTTCTCCCTTCTTGGTTGTAATTTCAATTAAACCAACAGAATTTAACCCGGTATACTGCTGAATATCGATCGGTTTTGTCGATACACTGATCGTTTCCACATCATATGGTGAAATGGTATTTAAAACGCCGGCACTGGTTCCCATCTTTTGGCCGTCGATAACGATTAAAGCACCATCCTGGGCCAAAATCGAATTATTCCCTCCCGGGAAAATAATTTTATCACCATCCAGGTTATACGGCTTAATCATTTTGATTACATCCATCAACGAGCTTCCCGAAGCCAGGTACTGTTTATACTGATTAGCCTGTGTCGCCGGGTTATGGACTTTAATTTTGTGAAACAGCTCCTCGTTTGCCAAAAAGAAGTTTGGAGTAAAATCAGGCTTCCGGTCAAAAGCCGTTTTATTCAGAAATCGCTCCACTTGCTCCGGAATCAGATCTTCCAAAGCGGCCCGCGAAATTCCTTCGGCCAACTTTGTACTACTTTGTGAAGCTTTCACCATTTCCCAAGCACCATTCTTCAGTTGATTTCCAAGCAGCAGGTAATTGGCTGTGGCTTCATTCAACTTTCCTTCTGCAACCATTTGATCAACACCCGCAACCGGATACTCCAACCAACCATTCATTTTCAAAGTTCCCTCGAAGCTTGCTGATCCCTGGGCAATCAACACATCAGGACAAATGCTGATGTTAACCACCCCTGCCTGCTGTTTAATTGAATCAACATCCAATTCAAGCTTCAGTTGATCTGTTGCTCTGGTGGTTAAACTCTCCGATGCCAGACTAGCCTGAATTTCCATTGGCTTCTGTTTTTCAATATAGACCAGGCGCCCGGCAAGTCGGTTCAAATGATCATCCAAAACCAGAAGTTGACAAATGCCCTCCGGGAACCCATCCTTCGGTATTTTC
>NZ_JBZQJF010000225.1:0-47686 GCF_059905295.1 Mangrovibacterium sp. | reverse complement strand
TTAATTCGTTTTCAACAGCTATTTTGATCTCAGATAAATTAACGCCTAAACTTGTTAAAATGTCAATAGCAACTCCTTCACCATCTCTTAAAATTCCCAGGAAAATATGCTCTAACCCAATCTGTTCATTTCCTAATCGAATCGCTTCTTCGCGACTGTAGGAAAGTACGTCCTTTATTCGTGGAGAAAATTGAGAATCCATATCTATTAAGTTAAAGTAATTAACGGTTTTTTTCTGTAACAATACTAAATCTGAAAGGTTGTTTCAGATTACCCGTAAAAATAACATTTATCATTTTAAAAATACGCAAAAGCCTTAGGTGGTGATATTTTGACTTATTGATTTTTTAAACATACCGCTGTTGAAATTTAATTTGGAAATAGCCGCGAAAAAGCCTCCAGAGCCTACCGTATTAACAGTATTTTTTTATTTTTGTAAGTCGTTTTTTTGCAAGTATAAAATCTTTGAAAGGAATATTAAATGACTGAAGGCGAAAGAATTATTAAAATAAATATTGAAGAGCAGATGAAAACTGCTTACATCGACTATTCTATGTCGGTGATTGTTTCTCGTGCTCTTCCAGATGTTCGCGATGGTCTAAAACCGGTGCATCGCCGTGTTTTATTCGGAATGAGTGAGTTAGGTGTGTTTTCTAACCGATCATATAAAAAATCTGCAAGAATCGTGGGTGAAGTTCTTGGTAAGTATCACCCGCACGGAGACTCTTCTGTTTACATGACAATGGTACGTATGGCTCAAGATTGGTCGTTACGTTATCCGCTGGTCGATGGTCAGGGTAACTACGGCTCCATTGATGGAGACAGCCCTGCAGCCATGCGTTATACAGAGGCTCGAATGGCAAAAATTGCAGAGGAAACACTTAGTGACATTGAAAAAAATACGGTTGACTTTCAACCCAACTTTGATGAGTCTCTTAATGAACCAACTGTATTACCAACCCGAATTCCGAATCTATTGGTAAACGGAGCATCGGGTATTGCAGTAGGTATGGCTACAAATATGCCACCTCATAACTTATCGGATACAATTGATGCTATTGTTGCCTATATCAACAATAAAGACATTGAAATAGCTGACCTAATCCCTATTATTAAGGCACCAGACTTTCCAACGGGAGGTATTATTTACGGTTACAAAGGTGTTGAAGAAGCATTTGAAACGGGGAGAGGACGTATTGTAATTCGCGGAAAAGCCCATATTGAGACACATGGAAATAACCGAGAGCGAATTATTGTAACTGAAATTCCATACCTGGTCAATAAAGCTGAGTTGATCATTAAAATTGCGGAATTAGTTAACGACAAGAAAATCGAAGGTATTTCCAATGTCAATGATGAATCGGACCGGGAAGGTATGCGTATCGTGATTGACATTAAGAAAGATGAGATTTCGAATGTCGTTTTGAACAAATTGTTCAAGTTTACGCAGTTGCAAACATCGTTCAGTGTAAACAACATCGCTTTGGTAAATGGCCGGCCAAAGTTGCTTAACCTAAAAGACCTGATTCACTATTTCGTCGATCACCGCCACGAAGTGGTTGTTCGTCGTACTCAATACGAATTGGAACAGGCCGAAAAAAGAGCTCATATATTAGAAGGCTTGATCATTGCCTCAGACAATATTGATGAGGTAATTGCAATTATCCGGGGATCAAAAACACCGGATGAAGCACGTGAAAGCTTAATCGCTCGTTTCAACCTGACTGAAATTCAGGCTCGTGCAATTGTGGAAATGCGTTTGCGCCAACTAACCGGTTTGGAACAAGACAAATTACACCAGGAGTACGAAGACCTCATGAAATTCATCGATCATTGTCGTGAAATTTTGAGCAATGAAGATCTTCGGATGCAAATTATTACGGATGAATTGAATGCAGTAAAAGCACAATACGGCGATGAACGCAAAACTGAAATTGTGCCGAATGCAGAAGAATTTAATCCGGAAGATTTCTATGCCGATGAAGAGATGGTTATTACAATCTCGCATTTGGGTTACATTAAGCGTACTCCGCTATCTGAATTTAAAACGCAGGGTAGAGGAGGTGTTGGTTCGAAAGGAAGTAATACGCGTGATGAAGACTTTCTGGAACACCTGTTTATAGCAACGATGCACAATACCTTGTTGCTATTCACCGAAAAAGGGAAGTGTTTTTGGTTGAAGGTTTACGAGATTCCGGAAGGAACAAAAACAAGTAAAGGACGTGCAATTCAGAATCTGCTAAATATCGAACAAGATGATAAAGTGTTGGCATACATCAACGTAAAACGCTTGGATGATGCTGAATACATTAATAACAACTTTATTATTCTTTGCACGAAGAAGGGAATAATCAAGAAAACTTCGTTAGAAGCCTATTCTCGACCTCGTCAAAATGGAATCAACGCCATTACGGTTCGCGACGGAGACCAATTGCTGGAAGCTCGCTTAACAAATGGAAATCACGAATTGATGATTGCTGTCAGATCAGGAAAAGCAATTCGCTTCCACGAAAATATGGTTCGTGCCATTGGACGGACAGCTTCAGGTGTAAGAGGTATAACACTTGGTAGTGAGCAGGATGAAGTAATTGGCATGATCTCTGTAGAAAATCAATCAGAAGATGTTTTGGTTGTTTCAGAAAAAGGCTATGGAAAACGTTCCAGCATCGAAGATTACCGGGTGACAAACCGCGGTGGTAAAGGTGTGAAAACAATTAGCGTGACTGAAAAAACAGGAAGCCTGATTGCAATCAAAAGTGTTACTGATACGAATGACTTGATGATCATTACTGAACATGGTATTACGATCAGATTACCGATTTCTGCTATTCGCGTGATGGGTAGAGCTACTCAAGGAGTTCGATTAATTAATTTACGCAACGAAGATGCAATTGCATCAGTTGCCCGTGTTGAATTCGAAGAAACTGACGACAATATTGAAGATGTCGAAGGCACGGAAATATCTGAAAATGAAGATTAAAGAATAAAATTGCATTTGCGTGCACAATATTAAAGATTAAATTTGTAGCTAAAAAAAGTATCTTAAATTAACTATGATGATGAAGAAGACAATCTTATTATTAGCCGTATTTATTACTGCTGTTACCGGGTCTTATGCACAGAAGGGAAAGGTTTCCAGTGCATCTACACTAAAGGACAGTGGTAAGTTAGATAAGGCTCTTGAAGCGATCAACGAAGCTATTGATCCGAATAACGAAAAAGCAGAAAAATCGATTCCATGGCCTAGAACCTGGGAAGTTCGTGGTGAGATTTATCATGCAATTTATAAGTCGAAAGACGAGAACTATAAAAAACTTGCTACGGATCCGTTACAAACAGCCTTAGATTCATACAAAAAAGCACTTGAATTGGATGACAAAGGTAAAAACGGAAACGCTGTAAAAATCAACTTAACCTTGTTGATTAATGATTTTACAGACCAAGCAGTAAAAGCTTTCAATGACAACGACTACCCAAAAGCGCTGAAATCTTTTGAAGATATTTTGGAAGTCCAAAATATGCCATTGATGCAAGAGAATCCACCGACAGTTGATACTGTAATCATTTTTAATGCTGGTTTGGCAGCTTATAACGCTGAAAACTACGATAAAGCGATCAAGTATTATAAAGAAGCAGCAAAATACGATTACAATGGTTCTCGTACCTACGAATTGATTTCTGCTTGTTATACAAACGAAAATGATACTGTTCATGCTTTAGAAACTTTACAGGAAGGTTTCAAAAAATATCCTGAAGCAAGTTCAATTCTTGTTCAGATGATCAATATTTACATGAGTGCAAACAAAACAGATGATGCTATGAAATATTTGGACTTAGCGATCAAGCAAGATCCAAGTAATGCATCGTTCTATTTTGCACAAGGAGCCTTAAATGATAAGTTAGGTAACACAGATGATGCAGAAGCTGCATACGAAAAAGCGATCGAGCTTAAACCAGATTATTTTGATGCGTACTATAACTTAGGTGCCATTTATTATAACAAAGGTGTGAAGCAATTAGATGTTGCGAATGCAGTTCCTACAAATAAGCCAGATCAGTACGAAGTTGAAAAGAATAAAGCTGACGAAGAATTCAAAAAAGCAATTCCTTACATGGAAAAAGCTTCTGAAATCAACACAGAAGATACTTATGCTTTGGAATCATTAAAACAATTGTACTATCGTTTGAAAATGATGGACAAGTTTGATGAAGTGAACAAGAAACTTGAGGATCTTAAATAATTCAATTAAAAAGGGGGAAAATTTATTCTCCCTTTTTTTGAAAACACAAAAACAACATAATATCAACTATAAGACAATCGAATTACTATTTTTCAAACGCTACAATACTCTGGGGCCAAATGCAAATTAAAATTATTCGGACTGTAGATAATTTGAAATCGTTAAAGCCAAGGATTCCACGTTAATTATGTTGCCTTATATTATAAGCAATAAAAAAAGCAATACAGTCATTTTGTATTGCTTAATCTTAAATTTTAAAAATTGCAGAATTCATTAATTGGTTCTAAGAGTATAAAATTCCTCCAAACCCAAATTGATGATATCCTGAATATCATTAATTACTTTCGATTTTGATCTTTTTCGAAATACGCGGTCATCATCTTTCTTTTTAGACATGATATCTTTTAACAGATACATTGCCTTAATCATTTTACGTAATTTTTCTTGTTCCATAGCTGCGAGGTTTTTTACAAATTTAAGTCCTGCTGCCATATTTTTAGATTACCAATTGATTATGGCTTTCTTAAGAAAATGTGAACCTATACTCACTTAAATTTCCACATCACGTTTGATATAGCTGGTATAATCTTTTAGTATTGGCTTATAATCATCGTGAAACAAGTGCGAAGAGATCATGAAATCGGCTGTTGAACGAGTAATTGCAATCGGGATATTATAAACAGTAGCTATTCGTAATAAGGCTTTTACGTCCACATCATGTGGCTGTGCCTGCATCGGATCCCAAAAGAAAACTAACATATCTACTTTTCCTTCACTTATCAACGATCCTAACTGCTGATCACCACCAAGTGGTCCTGATTTTAACCGGTCAACTAATGGTGGTACTTCATCATTAATTTTACACTTCTGATCAATCGTTTCCTTGATCAAACGGCCTGTGGTCCCGGTACAAACTAAATCATGAGACAGGAGTTCTTTCCAGTTATAGGCTACCCACTCCACCATATCTTTTTTCCTGTTGTCGTGTGCAACAAGTCCAATTGTTTTCTTCTTTTTCATTTTCTGCTTTTAATCTGATTCGTTTGTAAAATTAGATTTTTATCATACTTGCATGTCTTTTTTTCAGAATGTACCGATTACTTTAACAGAAAGGTAGCAAAAAAGGCACGGTTTTATTGCCGTGCCTTTCTTATTCTATCTAATGTAGCTCCCTAATTGAACTCTTTCTTGAGTGTTTCAACCCATTTTTCAACCCGCCCCTTTGTCAAGCGAGGTTGGTTTTCCTGGTCAACACACAATCCGTAAAATTGACCATTGCCCTTGTCTGCTCTGGAAAATTCAAATTCGTACCCATCGGTTGAAGTAAATCCAACAATTTGACCACCACGAGATTCAATAAGCTCAGCGAAAATGCCAACACCGTCATTGAAATTCTCAGGGTAACCTTTCTGATCACCTAAACCGTAGATTGCAAACTTCTTACCAGACAAATCCAGATCTTCGATTGCAGGAACAAATTCATCCCAATAATTCGGAAGTTCACCATCCCACCAAGTTGCAACACCGATGATGTAATTATCAAAGTTCAGAAAATTTTCTTCATTAACCTCTTCTGCATTAATTACTCCTAGGTTATCTTTTCCAAAAGCTTCGATAATTTTCTCGCTTACTTTTGCAGTTTTATTAGTGTGAAAGGCGTAAAATATACCTGTTTTGCTCATGATTCCTTCTTTTAGTATTCAATTAATTCTTTAGCGGCAGCTATGATTTTTTCTGTATTTGGGAGAATTGCTTTCTCCAGAATACGGTTAAAACCAACCGGTGTATAAGTTGAACCAACTCGTTTAACCGGTGCATCCAGGTATTCAAACGCTTCTTCCATAATGGTTGAAGTAACTTCTGAACCAAATCCTGCGAATACTTTGTCTTCGTGAACAACCATCACTTTATTGGTCTTCTTAACCGATTCCAAAATGGTCTCTTTATCCAAAGGTACAATAGAACGTAAATCAATCACCTCTACATCAATTCCATCATCTGCAAGTATTTTTGCTGCATCTAAGCTGTGAATCAGTGTGTTACCGTAAGTAATCAGTGTAATATCATTTCCAGGACGACGGATTCGTGCTTTGCCAAACGGAACTTCAAAATCATCAGGTACGGCAGATGAAGCTTGCGGCGCATTATAGAGTGCTTTAGGTTCCATGAACATAGTCATACCTTTTGATCGCATTGCTGTACGTAACAATCCGGCTGCATCGTCGGCAAAACAAGGATAAACAATGCGCACTCCTGGGATGGTTGCTAAAGCTCCCTCTATATTTTGTGAGTGGTACAAACCACCACCAATGTAACCACCGGATGCTAATCGAATTGTCATGTTCGGAACGAATTGACCGTTCGAACGCCAGTAATCGTGGCTGGAATCCACATATTGCTCCATGGCCGGCCAGAAATAATCGGCAAATTCAGCCCCTTCAATAACGAGACGAATTTTATCGTTAAAACGGCTCATGCCATTTGCAGTACCAACAATAAAATCTTCAGCAATAGGTGCACTGAAAACACGCTGGTCACCAAATTCCTGTTGCATTCCTTTTGTAACGTTAAAAGCACCACCCTTTTCTTTATTGGCAACATCCTGTCCCCAAATAAAGGTATCCGGGTTTGCACGGAATTCCTCTTTCAGTGTTTTATTGATTGCATCAACCAATTTCAGCTTTTCACCATCCGAATCATGTGTTCCGTCCGGATATTTATCAGCACTGTAAGCTTCCGGCATTACGAAATCGAAGATCGATGCAGGATCCGGATCCGGGGCTTTCATACATTTTTTATGAGCAGCTTTGACAATTGCCTTTGCCTCTTCCTCAATCGCCTGGATATCCTCTTGGGTAAAACGATTGTAGCGAATCAGCATTCGAATGAATTTAGCCAGAGGGTCGTAGACACGTGTGTAATTACGTTCATTTTCACTACGATATAACTCGTGACGATCTGAGTTTGAGTGTGACTCCATACGTACACAGTTTGCCTGTACGATAACAGGCTCACCATGTTCCAGTACATGCTTTTTGGCCTCAGTCATGGCATTCATCGAGTCGAAAATATCTTTACCGTTACAGTGGATGATTCGGAGGTTCTTAAATCCGGCAAAGTTATTTGCTGTTTTCCGGTTTGCAGTTTGCATATTCTTAGGTACTGAAATACCATAGCCGTTATCCTGCAAAACGAAAATCACGGGTAATTTCTCGCGAGAAGCACCATTAATTGCCTCATATACATAACCTTCAGATGTCGAAGATTCTCCATGAGATGTAATAGAAACTCCTTTGTGGTTGTAAAATTTCATGGCTCGGGCAACACCAACAGCATGTAAGTCGTGGTTACCGGTACAGCTCGATACATTATGAATATTCCACTCAGGCTTCGCAAAGTGGTTTGACATGTGACGACCACCACCTGCAACGTCGGTCGCTTTAGAAATACCATTCAGGATAATTTCTTCTGCTGTCAGACCAGCCGAGAAGCAAGTCATCATATCACGGTAATAAGGAAAAAGGTGGTCAGTTTCGCGGTCAAAGACTTGTCCAATCGCAAACTGAATTCCATCATGACCGGCATAAGGAGCATGATAAGACCAACCAATAGCCTGTTTGAGGTAGTTTGGAGCTCTTTCATCAAGCTTACGACCGACAACAAGCGTCGTTAACCAGCCTTTCAGAATTTCCTTGTCAACATTCTTTATGGTATAAATTTTCGGATAAATACTACTCATAATCGGATTAAATTTTACGGTTTACGTCGAATTGTTCTAGAAGATCTGCAATACGTCTCAGGAATGCTCCACCCAGTGCACCATCAATGATACGGTGGTCGTAAGAAACAGACAGGAACATTTTATGACGGATAGCGATTACATCGCCAGCAGGAGTTTCCAGAACCGCCGGTTTTTTGGTGATATTTCCGGTTGCCAGGATTGCAACTTCCGGTTGATTAATAATTGGTGTGCCAATATCGTTTTTGAAAGTACCAAAATTACTGATACTGAATGTGCCTCCTGAAATTTCATCCGGAGTTAACTTATTAGTGCGGGCGCGGTTCGCTAAATCATTCATTCCGGAAGTTAAGCCTACCAGGTTTTTCTGATCCGCATCTTTAATGACTGGTACAATTAAGTTTCCATCCGGTTTGGCAACCGCTACTCCAATATTTACTTTTCCACGCAAAATAATTTTATCGCCATCAACCGATGAATTCAGCATTGGGAATTCACGCAATGCTGTTGCAGCTGCTTCAATAAATACAGGCATAAATGTCAACTTTTGACCAAATTTTTCCTGGAATTCATTTTTCACTTTATTTCTCCACAGCACAACGTTTGTCACATCGATCTCAACAACCGAAGTTACGTGTGGCGCAGTTTGTACTGACTGAACCATACGCTCAGAGATAATCTTGCGGATGCGATCCATCTCAACGACCTTATCATCTGCTCCAACAGTAATGTTCAATTTCGGAGCTGCAGGTTTTGCAGGCGCAGCAGCCGGAGTTTCAACTTTTGCTGCTGGTGCAGGAGTAGCTTTTTTAGCACCTTTACCTTCTAAATAATCTAATACATCTTGCTTTTGAACACGACCACTGGCTCCACTACCATCAATTGTTTCTAACTCTTCAAGAGAAATATTTTCTTCTTTGGCAATCGATCGCACTAATGGAGAATAAAAACGTGTTGCTTCTTTAAAATCAGCCGGGGCGCTCTCTTCGGCTACTTTATCTTCTTTGGGTTCCGCTGGTGCAGCTGCTTCTTCACTTGCTGACGAATCGCCATCATCTTCTCCATCAATTTGGATGATTGCAACAAGATCTCCTACCGGAACAACTGAATCAACTTCAAAAAGTATTTTTTTAATTACCCCATCAACAGGTGAAGGAATCTCGGAATCAACTTTCTCGGTCGCAATTTCGAAAAGCATATCATCTTCTTCTACCTTGTCCCCTTCTTTTACAAACCACTTTGTAATAGTTGCTTCCTGAACACTTTCGCCCATCTTGGGCATCTGAATTTTAAATTCTGACATTTTCCAATCTATTTATTTAACACTTTATTATCTGGAATTTTCATCACATTAAACACGCAGGTTTTAGAAATGTTCAAGCAATAGAAGACTTTCCAAAGCATTGATTGTTTCTATGCTTTATGCCGTAAATTAAATGTGAAAATTGAATGATTGCTTTGCCGTGAAATTGAACAGATTTTAGTTCTGAATTTCAATTTTATCAAAGATTCCGACGAGCTCGGTTGGATTGCTGGTAGCTCGCAATTCAGCTTCTAATGGAGTAGTATCTTTGGATGCAATGAGGATGCACTTCTCAAGAATACTGCCGAACTCACTTTCTGCTTCTTGCTTTTGTATTATTCCTTTTTTCAGACACTTACAAAAGTACTTCGATAATTTTTGGACAGAATAGTATAAATCAGGTTTTATGATTTCGGTAGAAACCTGAAAATCAGGAGCCCCCATATTAATCTGACGCGAGTAAACTTGATTAAATTGAGCTAATTTAATCCGGATGTCTTTACTGAGGTACTGATTGGGAGGGCATTCATCAACGATTGGGTAATGCAAGGAGTCAGCTTTAAAAACATATTTGTTCTGGGCCTTAGCTCCACAAACAATACTGATTAAAAAGCAAATAATACAAACACTCCTCATAGCCGTAAAAATTTCCTTTTAAAAATAGGAAGTTTCGGGAAAGAAGTAAAAAAGAATACGTTAAAATAGCTTAAAAAGGTTATTTAACAGCTGCAATCTCCAGTTTGTGAATTGGGTAGTAATTAAATAAATCTTCCTCTGGCCAATCTTTAACTCTCCGGCAAATTTGATACATCAGTTGGTTAATGTCCCGTGACAAAAGAGATCCTTTCCAGCTGCTTGTATTCGAAATAAATACCCATGTTAATCCGTCTTCTGTCCGTTTAATCATCGCCGAGGTGCCAGCCATACTACCAGTACGAATCCAACTTCCATTATTTAAAGTTGTTTTCCACCCTAGCGGTCCCTGGGCGTAGGTATTGTCAGTCATTTCATCTATTGAGGAAGCTTTCAAAATGTCGGGGACCCCTGGCTCATCATCAATATAGGTCACTAAGCGTGCTAACTCAATCGCAGAACAAATCCATCCCCCTGCTGATCCCAATAACTCAATCGGGTTTCCACCATCAGATTTGGCCACCATTTTGCCTGATCCATTATACTCAGGGACCAAACTGCTTCCTTCTACTTCAAAATAGTTGACTTCATTCGGCCTTTTGTTGGCTGCATAGCTGTTGCCGATATGCATGTCGGTTATACCGTTTGGAATCAATATATTGTCTTGAATGAAGTCTTCATAAGGCTGACCACTAGCTGTTGCAATTACTTGTTCCAAAAACATGTACCCCATATTGGAGTATGAACTTTGTGTTCCGGGATAAAATGATAGTCTTCTTGAAGCAATAAATTTATAATAGGATTTGATTGTCGCGGGTGCTTCATCACCAACTTTTTCAGCAACTGTTAATGAGTTAAAAGCAGGATCACCATAACGTTGTGTCCATCCGCCGGAATGAGACAGCAGGTTACGGACTGTAATTTTGTAGAGCTTCTTATCCCGAACTTTATTGAAAATAGAGTCCTTTATAATGCCATTAGGTCCAAAAACACAATCATCGAGTTGAAGTTTGTGATCCTCGACTAATTTCATAATAGCGACAGCTGTAAGCAACTTGGAAACGCTGGCTACTCGAAACAAATAGCCTGGTTGTACCTGGTCTCCTATTCTATTAGCAGGACCAAAGCCTTGTGCATAAACAAGCTTTTCATCCTTCACGACAGCCAGTGAAACGCCTTGAAGTCCCCAGTGTCTTCTGAAGCGATTAATTTGCTTCTCGATGTAGGCAGATCCTGAAAAATCTGATAGATCATTCGTGATTCGATTATTTAGACCTTCTAATTCGAGCTGATAATATGGTGGTATTTGTTTATGCGCATAATAGCTTTTTGAACTGTAACTAAATACAAGTACTACAATGACAAACAGATACTTAAGATACCTCACGTTACAATAGTTAATTAAGATTACATTTGTAAACCACCAATAATTTCACGAACTGAACTAAAGTTGTGACGCTCTAAATAGTCATTGATTCCATCTACAATTTGTACAGGAATCGTAGGATCAATAAAAATAGCTGTTCCAATCTCTACTGCAGTAGCACCGGCAAGCATAAACTCAATAGCATCTGTCGCATTCATAATGCCTCCCATACCAACAACCGGAACTTTAACGGCTTGAGCAACCTGCCAAACCATGCGTAAGGCGATTGGTTTAATTGCCGGACCTGAAAGTCCTCCGGTAATCGTTGACAAAACCGGTCGACGTGTTTCTGCATTAATTGCCATCCCCAGAAAAGTATTGACCAGCGATACACTATCAGCTCCCTGGCCTTCAACTGCTTTGGCAATTTCAGCAATGTTTGTAACATTCGGCGATAGTTTTACAATCATCGGTTTGGTATATACAGCACGAACTGCTTTAACTACCGATTCGGCAGATGCGCAGCTTACGCCAAAGGCCATACCTCCTTCTTTTACGTTCGGACAGCTGATATTTAACTCGATTGCCGGAATTTTATCTAATTCATTAATCTTTTCGGCAAGAGCGATATAATCTTCAATTGTTGAGCCATTTACATTTACAATAAAATTGGAATCAACATCTTTAATCGTCGGATAGATGTTCTTTATAAAATTGTCAACTCCTTTGTTCTGCAAACCGACTGCATTTAACATTCCTGAAGGCGTTTCTGCCATCCTGGGGTAGTCATTACCTTCGCGTGGATTGAGTGTTGTACCCTTCATAACAACACCGCCGAGCTTCGTTAAGTCCACAAAATCGGCAATTTCCTGCCCAAAACCACATGTTCCGGATGCAGTTAAAACAGGGTTCTTAAAGTAAAGGTCTTTTATTTTTACGCTTAAATCTGCCATGTCAAATCTTTAATATTGAATACAGGACCATCGGTACAAACACATTTGTGTCCGGAAGTTGTTTTTTCTACGCAACAAAGACAAACACCAAAGCCACAAGCCATGGTATTTTCCAGGGACACTTCACAAAATACCTCTGCAGCAGCAGCATCTTTAGCAACTGCTTTCATCATTGGGTTAGGTCCACATGTGTAAACTTTGCTAAAAGTGGCCAATTCACTTTTGTATACCGGGTGATTAGTGACAAATCCTTTTTCGCCCAGGCTTCCATCTTCTGTTGTGAAATATAAATTTCCATTTGATCTATAGGCACTTACATCGACATGATCCTGGGAGCTTCGGGCACCTAACAGCACATGAACTTGCTCCGGTTTTAATCCGCATACTTTCGAAAGGTAAAGCATAGGAGCAACACCACTTCCACCACCGATCAATAAAATTTTATCATCGGCCTGTGGCATTGTAAAGCCATTACCTAAGGGATAAATGACACTAATTTTGTCGCCTGCCTGGTATGTTGTCAATACTTTTGAACCTCGTCCAAGAATTTTAACCAACAATGAAAATTGCTTCTTTTCCTTGTCAACATCCAATATTGAAAAAGGTCTTCTCAGAAAGATCTCAGTTGCCTTTTTGATTTCAACATTTACAAATTGACCAGGGAAAATTGAAGGTAACTCATTTTCAGACTGAAGTACTAGGCGAAAATTATCGTGATTTAGCTGTTGATTCTCTACGAGCAATAGCTCCTGAACAGTTTTTTTCATTCCAAAATTCAATTTGCTCGCAAATATAGGAGAAAATTTACTTCGACGGTAGGTATTGTTTAAAAGTTTGATCGGTGTAGAACACGACAATACGCTCGATAACCTTATCGCCGGAAGCTTTGATTACATCTGCAACTTCTTGTTCTTTAACCTCGATGTTGATAAGTTCAGGTACCTGTTCCTCAGCTTTGGGCTCTTCTTGCTCTTTAACGAAAGGGATTTCTTCGTCTTTAGGCGTAGAGTTAAACAAGTTCACTGGTTCTTTAGTCTCCCCAATCAGCATATTACCATCGCCGGTAATAAGCCATTTGGCGTTGATGTCGGGGTAAGTCTCCAAAAGTTTACTAATGAATAAAAACCCCGGTTTATTACGACCTTGTAAAACGTGGGTAACATTTGACCGTTGTACTCCGATTGAATCAGCTAGTTCGGAAGAACTAAGCCCTTTATGATCCATAAACTGCCGTATGCGACTATTCATAAATGTCAATTTAAACTATTTACAAATATAAAGTAAATATTTGAATTCAAAGAATACAAAAGTGAATACTTGCGATTTATATTTGTAACTCAAATCGAGTATTTTCAATTTGAATTTGTTTGAATAGTCCTTAAAACGACCACAAACAACTTTCGTTAAAGTCAATAAAACTCTAATATTCAAAATATTAATACCAAATAAAGCTATAATTAACTATGCCATGGGGATTATAACACTATTCAGTTACAATCGATTTTATATAATCTATGTAATACGCTGATTTTAAATGTACAATACCCGTTTATACCCAACACAAATGCCCTATTGTAGGGATTAAAATATGTCAACTCCCCCACTCTAATATTTGGGTATTAGTGCCTAAATACCTACTACTTTTGTAAATCATATCGATTTGTTTTTGTGAATTCTGAAATGTCAATACTATTCTGTTTTGTGAATTCACAGAAATAAATTGTAAACTTTTTGAATTTCATTGGATAATTCGGGGAAATTAATTCTGAAAACTGTTTTTGTGCTGTCAACTCAAAAATTGAGTAATATTCATGTACAATGGATCATACAGATTGATTTATTCAACTCTAAAGGCCTTAAAAAGACGAACAACTCAATATTATGCGTTGATATACAGGCTATTTATTCAAAAATTCATCGACAAACAGTCGACTGCTTCTATATTATTCCAGAGAAGATTGGTACATGGGAGTGTTTTCTACCGTAAGATTTATAAATTTGAGTTTCAACCAAAAGAAAAATGCTATGCGAGGAATTCCTGCTTCTGGCGTGATTGTTTTTTTCTTGATCATTTTGCTCATCGAGTTATTATCCTACCTCGGAATTATTCAACTTGTCTCTGGCAAGAGATTGAAGAGAATTGTATCGATTATTTTTTGGGCTGTCTCTGCAGCATTCATCTCGGTCTGGCTTACGGCCTTTTTGAATCCGGAGAAAATTCGTCAAGCTGCCAATTATGATTTTTTCTATTTCGTTATTACAATCTCAGTCATGAACTTATTCCCTAAAGCCTTGATCGCTGTAGGGACAATCATTGCTTTCCCATTCAAACTGCTACATCTGAAAGTTTTTCACCAGACAATTTTATTGGCTGGAATTGTGATCAGCTTCGGAATGCTTATGAGTATAGCCTATGGCATTAGTATTGGTCGAGAGACACTTCAGGTTAATCACGAAGAAATAAGACTGCAAGGACTACCGACAGAACTAGACCAACTGAAGCTCGTCCAAATTTCGGATTTACACTTAGGGAGTTTCTCTAACGATGAATTTTTGGAGAAAACAGCTCAAACCATTAATAAAATTAAGCCTGATATATTGGTATTTACCGGAGATATGGTGAATAACTATTACCAGGAAATGATTGGTTTTGAAGATGCTTTAAATAGGATGAAAGCCAAATATGGCAAATTTGCAATCTGGGGAAACCACGACTATGGTGACTACTCGGATTGGAAAAGCCAAAAAGATAAAGTCGAAAATCACCAGGAAATCGCCGAAAAGATCAAAGCAGCTGGTTTTAATCTGTTGCAAAATCAATCGGCAAAAGTGACAATAAAGGATACTTCGTTGTACATTGTTGGAGTCGAGAACTGGGGGCACAAACCATTTCCTCAATATGCCGATTTGGGGCTTGCTATGCATAATGTCCCCGATTCTGCCTTTCGCATTTTGCTGTCCCACGATCCTGCTCATTGGGAAGACGAAGTTCGAACGAAAACGACAATTCCTCTAACTCTTTCAGGACATACACATGGTGGTCAATTTGGCGTCAAAATCGGCGGAATTACTTTTAGTCCGATGTATCTGATTCAACCTTTATGGGCCGGGCTGTACCGGAATAAAGATCAGTACCTATATGTGAATCAAGGTTATGGATGTATTGGATTTCCGGGAAGAATTGATATGAACCCTGAAATTACGGTAATAACACTGCGATCAAATACTGTCGAAACTTATCGAGAATAATAATTCAAATCGCATCTCTCTAAAATCTGGTAAATAAATTGAACGAATGCCGATTGACAACGGAGCCGGCAAGCGCAAAAAATGTCCATCACCCGTCATTTCAACACCAAATGAGCTTAAATACTTCTCATAAATGCTGTGCACAGAATTATCTTCATTATAGGTTTTTCCTTTAAGTGAAGAGAAGTCGTAAAATAGTGATGCTCTTAAGCGTTTCAGATAAAAAAAGCGTCCAAAGCTAAAATCCGGATATGCCAAAGGAAGCATATAGTCGGCTGTAAAAGTATAAAGTCGCGTATTACTGATTCGCTGAATTCCTCGTGGAAAGCGAACGACATCTGAGAATGACAAGCTTTTATCTGTCAGCTTTTCCTGGTAACCATTGTAAATGCGAATGGCTTGATTTTTCAGGATTCCGGGAAAGTAAAGATAAGTTTGAACAGCTTTCAAATCTCCGACTTTAGTACCTCCGGTCGGATTTTGTTTAAAGACGAAATCGACCGCCTGGCCCCAACGCGGCGCCACATCCAGTTCGGCCCGCCGAAGTACATTTTGAAAATACAGCTGATAGGTTATCCCATGATAAAACCCATGGTAAAATTCATCCGGTGTTGTTGCATCATGACTCAATTGGGTTCGAGCATATTCAATTTGCGGCTGGAGAAACTGCACATATTTTCCACTGCTGAAGGTTAATGGCAATTTAGCAGCTAATTCGTAAGACAACTCATTCCATGAAAAAGGGTGATAAATTGTATCTCCATTCTGCTGAATGACACCATAAGTCGATTTTCGTTTACCATAGTTAACCTCAGCCCTTATAACCGGAAACAATCCTGAATATTCGAAGCTCGCCCGATATTTACCAGCTCGTTCTGTCCAATCATAATCGTAGCCCAGATTTGCAGTTGATGTTCCCAATTTATTTTGAGAAAAGAATGAAACTCCGGGTCTCACCTCATAGGCTGTCGTATTGATATAAACCGGAGCCCAACTGTGAAAATTGAAAAGATGAGTCAGTTTCCGATAAGGTTTTATCTGGAATGAGGAATCAACTAAGTTTGAAAAATTGAGCACCTTCCCCTCCTGCTTTGAAAGTGAATCAGCTAACTTGTTAGATATCATTCGTTTTCCGGTGCTTGCCTCATCCAGCCATTTTTCAACCGGGAGTTTTGCCAGCTGATAACCATCAGCTGTATAATTACTGAAGTACAAGAATTTTCCGTCACAAGATCCGTAATCAGCTCCAAACGCAACACTTGTTTTTTGAGTGCTTATTTTCGAATTCAAATCCAGTTGCCATATATTGTCTACCCCTGATTCTGCTGATGTGTAGATTAATGAATGATCATAATAAGTAAGATTACGAATATCGAAGTATGAAGGCTCTGTTAAGCGAGAAACTTCACCACTTTGAAGATCGATAGCAGCAATGTATTTACCGTGCTCTGACATGCCAATGCAAAAAATCTGCTTGGCATCCGAATCCCAACAAGGACTAAAAATGAAATCGTTGCTGTCAAGTTTATAACTTCGAATCAGCGTCCCATCATTCAGATTATAGACACCAAGGCTGTAGTCATTCGTTGTATTTACACGGACTGCGGCAAATCGATTCCCCGTTGGGGATATTCTTGGAGCAAAAAGGTTGTCATCATATTTGAATTCTTGCTTTCGAGGGATTGACGGATCCAATAAAATAATAACTGATCGATCTGCATGATCCCAGCGCACATGCGCTCTTCGCTCCGACCAGATTACTTTTCCATCTATTGCCGAAAAAGATTCTTCCAACATTGTTCCTGGTGTAAAAAGGACTACTTCTTGTCCATCTATTAGATCCACAATTCGTCCGATATCATCTCGACTTTGTTTATACGCAATGATATCACCATGTGCTGTTACTTGAGGATATAGATAATTGGTATAGATTTTAGGGGCAGAAGTCAAATTTTCAGGAATTGTAGTTGCTTGCTTTTCAAGTTCTTTATTCCAGGATTCCTGATAATCAGAGAAGAGTTCAAGGTACAAGTTCTCCTTTGTTTTACCGGTTTCTTGCTTTAGTATTTTATTTACAGGATTGATTGATAAAGGTTTATTGGCAACGTTGTCCAAAATATCAGCCCATATTTTATCTCCGTATTTTGCACGAATTCCTCCAAGCATCCACCATCCAAACTTGTAACGATTTGGCACAAAATTTTTGTACGATCCCAAAGTTGCTTTATCGTAACTATACAAACCTTTCTCCATCAGCTGGGCTTTGTTCTCCATCAGAAAATAGGGATTACGTCCCCGCCCGGTATTGCTCAGTACTGTCTCCGAAATAACAGCATCTCCCTCCAAAAGCCAGAATGGCACATAGGCTGCAACAGTAGCAGCGGCGGCCTGTTCGCCGAATAAAAGTTTAAATATAAATGGAAGTTCAGTCTCTATTTTATCCATCTGAACAACATGTCGAAACTCGTGAATTGCCAATTCCTCCAACCAATCCTGCGCATAAATTTTTTGATGTGGAGTTGGGTATAATTCCATTCGCTTAGGAGTCCAGGCAACCATACCGTTTGAACTAACCGTATGCGTGTGCATGATCACCGATATTTTTCGAGGCGCTTTACCTAGCGATTGGTAACCAAACTTATATACTTCTTCCAAGATTGCAGCAAATCGCTGTGCTTTAGACTCATACTCCTCTGGGAATATTAATTGAAAATTCGTAGTGTTTATCTGAGACCATTTAATATTTGCCGGATCTGCTCCCGTTGAAAAATACTGGGAATAGGCTGAATTGACCATGAAAAGGATCAATATAAGGACCAAGCTGAATTTCAATCTCTTCATAAAAGCCACATCATTTTTTTAGCCTTGAATATAATTAAAAATAATACCCTTTGGTGTGTAAACCTATTGAAGAAGTATGGCATGAACTTGTTTCGTCCAAAAAATCACATAATAATCGATACTTGAGTTATTGATTTTGACTGCTTAGACTTATATTTGAGTAATTCTAAACAGATATTCTCATTGAAAATTTATTTCGAACAATCGAACGCTTTACTTTTCTTGCTACCAGCTCTTGTTTTGGTCGTATCTCTGGCTTGGTTTACCTATCGATCCCAAACTGAGCGTAGTTTCTATAGTAGGGTGCAACGGAGTATATTAGCAATTCTTAGATCGTTTGCTTTAACCTTGATGGTCATCCTCTTGTTGATTCCAGCAATCCAGCTTTATCAGTCTTATAAGAAACAACCTCTTATCATAATAGCTGCCGATAATTCAGAATCTGTTTTAAGTTACCGCAAAGCTTGCGAAGATGCTGTAAATAGGACGAAGCAGGAATTGAAAAACGTCAGAGTGGAACAATGGACTTTTGGACAAACGACCAAAAAAAGCGATGAAATCACCAATAGTGAAGCTCGATCAAATTATAGTGATTTGTTCCATACCATTCAAAATACGTACCTTCCTTCATCGGTTTCAGCTATGCTCGTTTTTGGAGATGGAATTTTCAATTCTGGGGTTGATCCGGTATATACAAGTCGAATGGTAAACTACCCGGTTTATACGATTGGGATTGGAGATACTACTCAACAGATAGATGCTGCGATCTTGAAAGTTAAACACAATCAAACAGCATTTCTTGGCAATTATTTCCCGGTCGAGATCGATCTTTCCTTCAATAATCTATCTCATAAACAGTCAGAATTGAAGATTTGGGAGGGGAATAAATTGGTGGAGCAAAGACAAATAGCTATTGACAATGCTGATTTTTTTCAGCAAGAGCAATTTCAGGTAAAAGCAGAGAAAGCCGGTATCGTAAACTATCGGGTTGAAATAAGCCAATTTGACGAAGAACAGAACTCCAAGAACAATCGCTATAATTTTTCCATTCGAGTAGTTAACCAAAAACAACAGATTCTGATTGTTTCCAATGGTTCTAATCCCGATAATGCAGCCTTAATTCGTATAATAAGTCCACAAAAAAGTTACAGCTTTAAGCTTGTTACAAGTAACTCTGAAAAAATTAATCCAGCTGATTTTGATTTGGTGATTTTGAATCAGCTTCCGGACAAAAGCAGTGCGAATAGCGCGTTAATTGAGAAATTAAAGCACTCCAGCAGACCAATATTGTGGTTGACCGGACAACAAACAGATTATTCCCGATTGAATAATTTGTTGCCCGGATTCCGGTTCGATGAAGTCAAAAATACAGAATACGCTTCAGCGGCTGTCAACGAGAATTTCGACTTCTTTCAGTTAGAAGACTATTGGGTGAGCGAGATAGAAAGCTGGCCACCTTTGCATGTTCCTTTTGCGAACGTCGAATTAACCGGAAACTGGCAAACATTGGCTTACCAACGAGTACAGCAGATTGATCTGATACGACCTTTAATTTGTTTGGGACGTGTCGATGGAACTAAAACAGCACTGATTGCAGGAGAAGGAATCTGGAAATGGCGTATTTATGATTTCTTGCAAAACAGCTCGGATGAAGTTTTTGATAACCTTTTTCTCAAGTTAATTAACTATCTGATTTTAAAGCCTAATGAAGATAATTTCAACATTTACTATCAGCAAAAATATACTGAGGATCAAGAAATTACATTAGATGCAGAATTATTAGATGAAAATTACGAGCCATTAAACACTCCAGATGTTAGTTTAAAGCTTACGGCTGATAACGGCACCATTTATGATTATACCTTCGATAAAACAGAAAGAGGTTATCACTTGAATGTTGGAAAACTTCCGGTTGGCAATTATTCTTTGGAGTCAATTGTAAATTATGGAGGAAAACAGCTCGTGGAAAATGGCTCTTTCAGAGTTGATAAAATACAACTTGAACAAACAAATTTACAAGCTAATTTCAATACCCTATATCAGATTTCAAAAACCACTGGTGGTAAATTTGCCACTGCCGATAAATTGGATCAGATCATTCAGAAACTCAAAGCAGATGACCATCTGAATACTCAAAGACTTAAGCGTTTAATTTTGAAAGAGCTCATTCAACTAAAGTGGCTTGCACTTTTAATCATAATTCTACTTTGTATGGAATGGTTTTTGAGAAAATATTGGGGATCGTATTAAACATCTATTGAAGATTTTCTAACTTTCAGGTTCGATTACTAATTCGAAGTTTATGAATTTATTGAAACACAACAAGCTGCAACTGGGACTATTGGTTCTGATACTAGCTCTTAGTTCATGTGCTTCTTCCTACAAATCGTTGGTTATAGAGACTGCTAAACCAGCATCACATATGCTACCGGAAGATATACACAGTTTAACCTTGATGAATCGGGCTATTACCAGCGATTTTCAAAATTTTAATAAGGATAGTTTACAGCAGTTTTTTTTCAGTCGCGGCTTTGACTTTAACAGCGTAGTACTTGATAGCGTTGCTGCCGATACGACTTTAAAAGCTCTTGGTGAGTTACTTTATGAATCGGGTCGCTATGATGTGGTAATTCCGGAAGAGCGCTTTTTAGAGCGTCATAAAAAGTTTTACCTGGTTCCGGACAAATTGGATTGGGACGAAGTTTCATCGTTATGCCAAGAATTTAACACGGACGCACTACTGGTTATTGAACGCTACTACAACAAAATAATGACTGGGTATAACGTTTTTAATGGTTCGAATGGTGATGCTAGTTATGCATCAGCAAGCATTGATTCGAAATATGATGTTGTTGTAAAGGTTTACGATCCAGCTAAGCAGGAAATTATCAGGCAGTTGGTTGTTGATGATACAATTTCATGGAGAGATGGAGGATATTCAACTGAAAAGATTTTTGACCAGTTACCCTTGATCAAAGAATGTTTGATCCAAACCGGTGTCCAGGCTGCTCTGGATCTGGATGATAAACTCTCGCCCAATTGGGTGAAGGAGGATCGGATATTTTTTGTAATCAATAAGTCGGATCCTGGTCAAATTAACTTGTTAGCCAATGATAATAAGTGGCAGGAGGCCTATGATTATTGGCTTCAGTATACCAAATCGACGAAGAAATCGGTAAAAGCCAAAGCTGAGTTCAATTTAGCTTTGGCATCGGAAATGTTGGGTGATATTGATTTAGCAATTGAATGGGCCAATAAATCGTATTACACCAAATACATGCAACAAACTCAAAACTATCTGCTGACACTAAAGAAACGTCAGAGTATACTTGAGCAATTCAATCATTAAATAATATTTGACTACGATTTTACTGCCGGATAATCAATATCCGGCTTTTTTAGTGCCCTGAACATCAAAAACAAACCGCCTAAAATAAACGGGATACTCAGCCATTGGCCCATGTTTAAAGTCATCCCTGCTTCAAATGCTTCCTGATCTTCCTTAATGAATTCAATCATAAATCGGGCGAAAAATACCATCACGAAAAACACGCCAACGATAAAACCTTGTTTTTTGCGCAAATCTGTTTTGAAGAACAGATACAGCATAACACCAAAGGTAATCAGGTAAGAGAGTGCTTCATAGATCTGGGTTGGATGCTTTGCTACTTCCTCGCCATTACGCTCAAAAATAAATCCCCAAGGCAAATTGGTCGGTATACCGTAAATTTCTGAATTCATCAGGTTTCCGGTACGAATCATAGCAGCAACCAAAGCTGTAGGTACCACTACCCGATCTAAAACCCATAATACGGAGCGCTTTGATACTTTTCTGCTCCAGATTATTAGTGCTATAAAAATTCCCAAAGCACCTCCGTGACTTGCTAAGCCACCATGCCAGACTTTCAATATTTCGCCGGGATGTTGTGAATAATAGTCCCACCCGTAGAAGAGAACATGTCCCAAACGTGCTCCTATAACGGTTGCTACCAGCATGTATATGAACAAACTTTCAAGCCATTTTACATCCGAACCTTCATACTTAAACATCTTTTCCTCAAGGTTATAACCGATCAAAAATCCAATCGCAAATAGTAAACCGTACCACCGAACCGATAATGATCCGATGTGAAAGATTTCGGGGTTGACGTTCCAATGAATAAAGCCTAAAATCATTTGCATATGTTTATGTTTGGAATATTATATTAGTCTGTAAACTACCAAAAACGAAATAAGAAAACATTAAAAAAAGAATAAGTAGCCTAAGCTACTTATTCTAAACCTTTGCCATGACAGCTCTTATATTTTTTACCGCTTCCGCAAGGACACGGATCATTACGACCAACCTTTTTCTCAACGCGAACCGGCTGAACTTTCTGTGGTTCCTTCCGTTCCGGTGTTCGTGATTGAGATTCAGGCAATTCGGACTTTTGAGTTGAATACTTACTCATATCCATTCTTCGGGCAGTTTCAGCTTCACGAACCTGACTCGGATCTGCAATTGGGATATGTCCCTTCATCAAAGTAGAAACAATATCCTTATTCACCTTCTCAACCATTTGTTTGAATAGGTTGAATGACTCAAACTTGTAGATCAACAGTGGATCCTTTTGTTCGTAGGCAGCATTTTGAACGGATTGTTTCAAATCGTCCATCTCGCGAAGTTGTTCTTTCCAGGATTCATCGATTGTGGCCAGAACAATTTGCTTCTGATAAGACTTCACCAATTCCTTACCGTGGTTGTTGTAAGCTTTTTCCAAGTTGGTAACAATCTGGAAGATTCGTTTTCCATCCGAAATCGGCACAACAATATTTTGGTACATGTGAGCCTTGTGCTCATAAACATCCTTAATTACAGGATATGCTTGTTTTGAGATTGTCTCTACCTTTCTTGTGTATGAATCAATCATCGTTTGGTAAATCTTCTCAACGATTTCTTCAGGCTTCATCTGTTTGAATTCGTCTTCATGAACCGGCGATTCGATTGACATTAAGCGCATCAATTCCAGATTAAAATCTTCGAAATCATTTTCGAGTCCGTAGTATTCATTAACAACGGCCTCCACTGAATCATACATCATATTCAGCAAATCAACTTCGAGACGTTCGCCATACAACGCGTGACGACGTTTTTTATAGATCACCTCACGTTGCGAGTTCATAACATCATCGTATTCCAGCAAACGCTTACGAATACCGAAGTTGTTCTCTTCAACTTTCCGCTGTGCACGCTCGATCGATTTAGTAATCATCGAGTGTTGAATAACCTCACCTTCTTCCAAACCTAAGCGGTCCATAATTCCGGTAATCCGATCCGAATTAAATAAACGCATCAGGTCGTCTTCCAATGACACGAAGAATTGCGAAGATCCCGGGTCTCCTTGACGTCCGGCACGACCACGCAACTGTCGGTCAACACGACGTGAGTCATGACGTTCGGTACCAATAATGGCCAAACCACCTGCTGCTTTCACTTCAGGAGTCAACTTAATGTCGGTACCACGACCGGCCATGTTCGTAGCAATGGTTACCATTCCTTGTTTACCGGCATCGGCTACAATTTCGGCTTCCCTTGCGTGCAATTTCGCGTTCAATACGTTGTGCTTAATTCCGCGCAACTTCAACATACGACCAAGTAACTCAGAAATTTCAACCGAAGTTGTACCAACCAGAACGGGACGTCCGGCTTCGTGCATTTCTACAATTTCCAGAATTACGGCATTATATTTTTCCCGTTTGGTCTTATAAACTTTGTCATTCCAGTCGTTACGCACAATCGGACGGTTGGTTGGGATTACAACCACATCCAATTTGTAAATATCCCAGAATTCGCCTGCTTCTGTTTCTGCAGTACCGGTCATACCTGACAGTTTATGGTACATCCGGAAATAGTTCTGCAAAGTAACAGTTGCGAATGTTTGGGTTGCCGCTTCAACCTTAACGCGTTCTTTAGCTTCAATTGCTTGGTGTAAGCCGTCTGAGTAACGACGACCTTCCATGATACGACCGGTTTGCTCATCAACGATTTTCACTTTGTTATCAATCACCACATACTCCACGTCTTTCTCAAACATGGCATATGCTTTCAACAGCTGGTTGATTGTATGAACGCGTTCTGATTTAACAGCATAATTTTGCAGCAGGGTATCTTTCTTTTCAATCTTATCCTGAGCGCTAAGTGTTTCGTCATTCTCAATTTCAGCAACCGAAGCCCCAACATCCGGTAAAATAAAGAATTCAGTATCTTCAACATCCGAGGATATTAAATCGATCCCTTTATCTGTTAACTCTACCGAGTTCATTTTTTCATCGATAACAAAAAAGAGCGGATCGGTTACGACATGCATATTCTTACTGTTATCCTGCATGTAGTAATTCTCCGTCTTCTGCATGACAGCTTTGACGCCCTCTTCGCTCAAAAATTTGATCAGGGCTTTTGTTTTAGGCATCCCCTTGTGCGCACGCAAAAGTTGCATGGCACCTTCCTCTTTTTCTTCTTTTGTAGCATCTGACTTACCTAATAAGCGTTTGGCATCGGTCAGGCACTGCATCGTATAATTTCGTTGTGCTGAAACCAAACGTTCAACACGAGGCATTAACTCTTCAAATTTCTGATTATCGCCTTTCGGAATCGGTCCTGAGATAATCAATGGAGTACGAGCATCGTCAATTAAAACCGAGTCAACCTCATCAACAATGGCATAGTGGTGTTTGCGTTGCACCAAATCACGAGGATTGATCGCCATATTGTCACGCAGATAATCGAAACCGAATTCGTTATTCGTTCCATAAGTAATGTCGGAATTATAAGCTTTTCGACGTGCATCAGAGTTCGGTTGATGTTTATCAATACAATCGACACTCAAGCCGTGGAACTCGAAAATTGGTCCCATCCATTCGGAGTCACGTTTTGCCAGGTAGTCGTTCACAGTAACTACGTGAACTCCCCGTCCGGCCAAAGCGTTAAGAAAAACCGGTAATGTTGCTACCAGGGTTTTACCTTCACCGGTTGCCATTTCGGCAATTTTCCCGTTATGCAAAACAACACCACCAATCAACTGTACGTCGTAGTGAACCATTTGCCAAGTGATCTCTGTACCACCGGCTACCCAGGAATTGTACCAGATGGCTTGCTCTCCGTCAATTTCAATGCTTTCTCTTGTAGCTGCCAAATCACGGTCAAAATCGGAAGCTTTTACGACTACTTGTTCATTTTCAGAGAACCGTTTAGCCGTTTCTTTTACAATCGAAAAAGCAGCGGGAAGAATTTCATTTAAGACTTCTTCAAGCTTTTCATCAATCAGTTCTTCCAATTTATCGACACGCTGATAAAGTTGTTCACTTTCCTGTATTCCAACTTCTTCAGCTTTAGCCTTCAGTTCAGCAATTTCCTGTTCTTCGGGTTTTATTCTGTCTTGTATGATTTGTTTTAATTTCTCTGCTTCTGCTCTAAGCTCATCGTTGGAGAGTTGAGTAATCCGAGCATATTCCTTTTTGATATTCTCAAGAATCGGAGTAACTTCCTTGATATCCCGATCTGATTTGTTCCCCAGAAATTTTCCAAGGATTTTACTTACAAAAGCCATTCTATTTTATTTTTTTCTTATAAATCTACTTGACTGCCCACAAAAGTAATTATAATGAATTACTATACTACTGGCAGGTTATTTTTTTTCAATAATAATTATGCCACAACAATTAGCTCCTCAATAGGCCGACAGAATAGCATCTTTTCGCGTATTTCATGACAGAAAATCCGATTTCAAATTACTTGTTCTGACAATTGAAATAGCTACTTTTGAGGGCTTAAAGTAAAAGATTTTCCCTGATGATAGACGATTTCAATACAACCTGTTTTGTCTGCGAAGAGCCTGTTGAAAAAGATTGTTCCCGTAATACCTCCGTCAACTTACCGGTATGCAATAAGTGCAAGGGAACCGAGCGAGAGAAAGAAAAAGTTCAGGAATTGCTGGACGGAATGGCAGATGGATTTGTTTGCGGATGCATCTAAAAAAAGCCGCGATCAAAAAGTATGAAAGCGGCTTCTATCCTGCTGTTTAATCATTCTAATAGAGCAGATGCTGATAACTTGGATTTACAAGATTGGGTAAAAATGCTGCAATTAATGCCAAAGCTTGCTCATCATCTACTCTATTCGGAGTCAGAATTCGTTGCTTTGCCATCTCTTCGGAATTAAGAACGGCGCTGGTTAACAGACGAGGAAACTGGCTTTCTGATTTTTTTACCTTTCGTGCACCAAAACCAGTTTTGGAACATTCATATACAACCTCGAAATGGTCGCCCCGAACGATATAAGTTTTACAATTCTTATTCTTCTTGTAGGTAATAAGAATCGGACATTCCTGATTGTCATAATTTAAGGTCCATGCTGCATCTACACCTCTAAAAAGTTCGGCATGTTTCATTTGTTTAATAGTATAATCGTCGAAAGTACGGCTACTACCTGCGGCACTTGATGACAAACTGATAGTTAATAGAACAATAACTGCTGCAAATTGGAATAATCTGGTTTTCATGACTGTTTGATTTTAATGTTTAATTCTGAAATTGTTTCTTTTACTTAAATGCTTGTTCTTGTTTCTTACATTTAAATAGACGCCAACAAAATCAAAATATTACAGCCATTGCAGGTTCCTTCGACCAACGAAATTAGAAATACGGTAAACGAGGCTAGTTAATCTGTAAACGAATTGAAAAAGTTCGAATTAATAATTTTACTTTCTATTCTGAAGATAAATTTCCAGTCGATCCAAACCTTCTTTTATACGGTCGAGCGAATTGGCATATGAAAAACGCAGGTATCCCTCTCCTCCCGGACCAAAGTCAATTCCGGGAGTAACGCCAACATGAGCCTTCTCCAGGATATCAAAAGCTAACTGATATGAATTTGAAGACAGATGACTGGCATCAACAAAAACATAAAAAGCTCCGGTGGGCTCAACCGGGATCGTAAAACCAAGTTGTCCTAAACGTTTAATCAAGTATTTACGACGTTCATCGTAGGTAACAACCATTTGGATCACATCATCATATCCTTCTTGCAAGGCTGCAATACCGGCTTTTTGCGCAGTGGAACTGGCACAAATGAACAGGTTTTGTTGCAGCTTTTGAAGTGTACGCATGTATGGTTTGGGGGCAATCAGATAACCCAATCTTAGGCCTGTCATCGCAAATCGTTTTGAAAAACCATTCAAGACGAAAGCCTGATCCGTAAATTCTAATATACTGTGCGCTTTATCGCCATATACTAAACCGTGGTAAATCTCATCCGAAATAATCGGCACATTGAGCGCGGCCATCATTTTTAATGATTCTTGACTCAATAAATTTCCGGTCGGGTTCATTGGGCTGTTGATCATGATTGCTTTTGTCCGTTCCGTTATTTTCGCCACAACATCTTCTCCATGAAATTGAAATCCATCGGATGCAGAAACTGGAACCCGAACGACTTTGGCACCGATGTAGTGAATAAAATTTGCATAACATGCATAGGCCGGATCAGAAATAATCACTTCATCTCCCTGTTCACATAGCACCGAAAGCGCCATTAGTATTGCCGGCGAAGAGCCCGATGTTACAATGATTTGCTCAGTATCTACAAAAACTCCATATTCTTTCCGGTACTGTTCCGCAATAGCTTGTCGAAGTTCCGGATCACCCAAACTATGGGTATAATGAGTCCGACCTCCTTCAAGTGCTTCACAAACGGCATTTTTAACACAAACTGGAATCTCAAAATCAGGTTCCCCTACCTCCAGGTGAATGATGTCAATTCCCTGCTTTTCCATAGCTTGTGCCTTTTCCAGCACTTCCATTACAATAAACGGATTAATTTCTTTTGAGCGTGAAGCCGTCATGGTGATGATGTGAGTTTTTATTTGCGAAAATACTGAAATTATCGCTCAACAAGACAGCGAACAGCAATTCAAATTCTGTCAAAATCCATTTGCATCATGGTAGATTTGCACTCCACCGCCAATTCGAAACTTATCTGAGACCTTATATTCCAAATGAAGATTAACCCCTTGGATATTCATCTTATCAGGGGATGAATGTAGTGGTTGTACTCCGAAAATTGAATTTGCAGAAAAATTACTACCGGATAAACTAAGCTTATCTGAAAGTTTATAGCTTGCAAATGAGTTAAGCGAATAAGCTGAAATAAACGGAGTAAACGACACCCCAAAAGGATAAAACGAAAATGTTCTGATTGGATATATGGAAAAATCAGGTCGTTCAACTTTCAGCTTCAAGAGATCAGAAATTGCATTTTTCTGAAATGAAAGCTCTCCAGCATCAAATACCAAAGGCATATTTAAGGGCTGGTAGAAGTTCACCCCTGTTTGTTCTGACTTCACTTGCTTATCTGGCTCTAATCCAACCGGACCGGAATATTCCTGAGCATACCCCTTCGTCGCAAATACAATGAATATCATCACAAAGAGAAACTGCTTTATCACAGCAAATCTATCTCTAAAAATGGATGCAGCCATAAAGCAGTTTCCTAGAATATTATGATCCAACTATTAAAGGAATTTAATTCCCAATGTAACCATGAATAATTTACTCTTTTCTTTACCGGCATCCGAATAGATATCTCCAAAACTGTTTTCCATCCTAGCATCAAGCGACAAGAACAAAAAATCAACCCCAGCACCATACTGGATACCAACGTAGTTATCCTTTACCTTATCAAGATTAAATTGTGTATCTGTTGTAGAACCATCTTTATCGGTTATAAACGAAAAAACGGGGCCCGCATTAATCCGCAAATTAAAAGCCGGTAGTTTAATCAATTTATATCCCAACAACACAGGAACATCAATGGTCTTCAAATCAAGAGATTCTTCCGACATAAGATCAACATCTTTGAGGATACCACCTTTGGTGGCAAAATAACCTTCCGGCTGCAGGTAAATTTTGCCCATGTTAATCCGGACAAAGGCTCCAACCAAAAAATTATTGACCGATCCGTCATTAAATTGATCCAGGCTTGTTGTAATTTTCGACGATGAATAACCAGCTTTCAACCCCAGGTTCACCGGAGAAATCCCAAACGAGAGTTGGGCAACAACTAACAGCAAACTTACGACTACGATTTTTTTCATAAGAATCAGTTTTGAATTCGAGCAAAAGTATCAGTTATAACAGGACCTCTCCCTAATTAAGAATAAGGATATTCCCGTGTAATAATTAAACGATGCGATTGCTAAAATAGTACAATTCTACTTATCCCAAATCAAATCGCAAGCATCTGCTGGCATCCAGTGTTTTTCTTTCCCTTCCCATTTGACGTTACAGCCAATAGGGTTCGTTACCGGAACCGAAATATTTTTCCCTTCAACAAGTTCCTGCAGGGCCCGATCCAAATCATTCACTGTTACTTTTGAGCGATCTTTAGGGTTATCTACTGCCCGACCGGTATAGACCAGTTTACGCTCCTCATCAAACACATAAAAATGTGGCGTGCGCAAAGCTCCATAAGCTAAAGCGACCTTTTGTGTTTCATCATAAAGGTATACCCATGGAAATTTATACTCATCCATTCGTTTCACCATATGCTCAAAGTCATCTTCCGCATAGGTATTTTTGCTGTTCGAGTTTATCCCAACAAATTTAACATCGTTTTCGCTAAACTTAAGTGCTGTTTCCCTGGTCAGCTCATCGCTTCCAATGACATACGGGCAATGATTGCAGGTGAAAAATATTACCAGAATTCTGGCATCTTTGAAATCATCCAATGTATAGACTTTCCCATTTGTCGCCGGTAACTGAAAAGCTTTAGCATTTTCACCAATTTCCAAAGTAAAACTCATAATTGTCTTTTTCTTTTTACAAACAACAAAACCGATAATTAGTTTTTGTCCTTTTCTCTTCATTCAAAAAGGTATATTGAAATTGCTCAGGTGGTCATTTAGTAAATGAAAATTTGGTTATTGATGTTAATAATCGCACAAAATCAGTGGAAAAACGGCATTTTTTACTTCGAACTATTGGAAAATAGAAAAAAAATCTAGTAGTTTGAAAATATGAATTTTATCAACTTTATTACGTTATAATCTTTTGTTATCTAAGTTAATAGCTTGAAAAATGAAATCGGATAAGAACTCAAAAAAGAACTTCAAACATTCTGACATTGAGAAAAATGATTTAGGAGGCCATGCTGGCAAGAGTGTAAAAAAGGATAAAAGTGGCAAAAAACGTCTATCCATCTACGACGAGTTTGATGAAGAAGATTTGGATCTGATGAACTACAAGCGTGAGGAGGAGGATGATTTGTATGATGAAGATGAGGAGGATTAATCGGACTTCTTCATTATAGCCACGCTTATAAAGCTGGATTATTCACTCGATTTTGAGGTTTATTTTGTAAATAAGCCTCAAAATTTTTCACCATAATTTCCATAAGCCTTTGTCTGGCAGCTATTGTAGCCCAAGCAATATGGGGAGTAATAATGCAATTGGGCGCCGAAAGTAGTGGATTATTTGCAGCAGGTGGTTCCTGTGATAAAACATCTAACCCAGCACCGCCTAAGTTTCCGGTTTTTAATGCTTGAGCCAAGTCCATTTCGTTTATCAATCCACCACGCCCGGTATTAATAAGAATAGCCCCACTTTTCATTAATGAGAACTTTTCGTTGTCCATGAATTGAAAGTTGTCATCCGTAAGCGGACAATTAAGACTGACAAAATCTGCTCGTTGAAGAAGTTCGTGCAATTCCACCTGCTGCCAATCGGCATTTAAAGAACTTTTATCAGATCGGTTTTGAAAAATCACCCGCATCCCAAATGCTTGAGCTATTTGAGCAACTTTTTGTCCGATTTTCCCAAAACCAACGATTCCGATTGTCTTTCCGGCTAACTCGATCAGCGGAGTCAACCGATAGGAAAAGTCAGGGCTTTTTCCCCACCCTCCCTCCTGTACATCGCTAAAGTGTGATGTTACCTGGTTCGTAAAAATCAGAATGAATGCGAACACAAGCTGAGCAACCGAATCGGTACTGTAGGCCGGGATATTCGTAACGGTAATGCCCGAACGATCGGCAGCATCTAAATCAACAACATTATATCCGGTTGCCAACACCCCAATATATTTCAAATTCGGACATTGCTCGATTATTTCCTTCGTGACAATAACTTTATTTGTAAATATTGCTGTAGCTCCCTGAATGCGCTCTAAAGTTTCCTCCGGGTGCGTTCTATCATAAACACGCAATTCTCCCAGGTCTTCCAGTAATTTCCACGAAAGATCCCCTGGGTTTAATGTATAACCGTCGAGCACAACAACTTTCATAAAGGATCTCTTGAGGTATTAATGCTGATAGTTTATACCGAGACTATCAATTTCCTGAATTGTAAGTGTCGGCATTTTACCGTCTCTAAGTTTTGTTAAGACTAAACGTCCTGTTTTTAGAGCATCTTCTTTGGATTGAAATCGCTGACGACCAGAAATACAAGGTATATATTCCTGATCAATATAGACTTTGTCTTCGATTAAAATTTGATAACTCCATCCACCTTCAACAGCAACTGTTTTTAATTCAGCAATTTTTTGAGGCTTGCATGAAAACAACAATACTCCTGAGATTCCCAGGAGTATTGCTATTAATTTCGTTCTATTTAAGAACCAAGCCATGTTTGACTTAGTCTGCATCATTATATTCTGCATTTGGTTCAAAACGATACATATCGTCGAAGTTAGAACTGGTTCCTTGCTGACCAGTTAATACATAACCAATGTTATTGATCGTGAAAGCAACTGCATTATAACGAGATGAACCTTCGAAAGCAGTTTTTTCAACCCAAAGATCGGTACTTGGTGTGTATTCCCAAACCGTACTGCCTGAAGAACCTTTTCCGCCGGTTGCGATATATCCTTTACCATCACAAGTAAATGCTACAGCATTAGTACGGATGATATCATAGTCGTCATCATAAGAAGCATCACTTTTATCTGAAATCGCTCTCAATGCAGTCCATGAATCAGTTGTCGGATCATACTTATAAAAATCATCCGGGTAAGAACCATTCGCAATACCGGTACAAACATAGGCATAACCATCAATCACGAAACCAACAGCATCTGAACGTTTGTCGCCTCCGAAATCAGCTTTTTTACTCCAGGTACCTACTGATGGATCATAAGCATACATATCTTTATAGGCAGTACCATCTGCATCAGATCCTCCCAATACATAACCTACGTTATTAATAGAAAAAGCTGTCATACCCTCACGGCCAGTTACTTCCGGGCTATTAACGTTATCAGATTGCAAATCATCAATCTGTGTCCATGTATTATCTGAAGGGTTGTATTCGTAAAAATCTTTCAAGCGAACACCACTTGTTCCGTCAAAACCTGTACCTACATACAATTTACCATCAGCTGCAAAACTTACGGCATTTGTTCTTGCTGCTCCAGGGAAATTAGCAATTTGGTTCCAGGTGTTTGCAGCTGCATCGTAAGTCCAAAAATCAACCAGGCGCTCATCTTTTGAATAGTTATAACCTAATCCGATAAATCCCAGTTCTTCACCATTTACCTCCACAGTTGTTCCGGTTGCACTCGTTCTGGGGATACCACTAAAGCTCCCTAGCTGAACCCAGTTACCAACTAAATCACTAGAACTATTTCCACTACAAGAAGCCATAGAAGCTATAATAGCAAGCATTAATCCGAGTCTAGCAACTCGGGCATACCATTTATTTACAAAGAAATTTTTTCGAATCATCTGTGAAATAAAATTATATCAGTTAGGCCGCAAACATAAACGGTTAGTAAGACGGAAAAAAAAATGATAGACGTAGAAGCTTTTTTCCTATATATAACCAATTTTTATCCACACAAACCCTGTTTTTATCTATATCAACGCCAATAACGTTAAAATTATTAGCATCTGTTAACAATAATTAATCGAAATTCAGCAGATTTAGGCTTTTCGTCGATAAAAATAGCCGTTTAATTGAAACTTTATCATTTTTCATCGATATTTCTTTTGTTGCTTAGATCAAAATTTTTGCTTTGCAAGCTGAGTTTAGCTAAAAACATTTTTCCTTTGCATAAATATCTTACGAGCTCATATATGAATAAATACTTGATTTTTGTATTCATTATTGCTTTTCTGGCCTCATGTAAAAATGACGCGGGCAATTTTACTATCGGCGAAGACCTGGTAAAAAGTGAAACTACGGTTATGATGTCGGATAGTTTCAGTATATCTCTTTCAACTGTTGTTCTCGACTCTGTCGCCACATCAGATCCAACAACAGCTTTAGTCGGGAAATATTCGAACAGTACAATTGGTTCCACCGAGTCAAACTATTACGTAAATTTCGATTTAAGCAGTAACATCAGCCAAATAATTAGTGGTGGAAGTGGCAGCGACAGTAAAAAACTGGATAAACTGGATTCGTTAACAATTGTATTACCCTATTCAGGTTTTAGTATTGGAGATACAACCCAGATGGTAACGTTTAACGTTTACCGGCTACAAGACGAATTGGCATTTCAAAAGTCACAAACGGAACAATATAATACTTACAGTTATCCTTATGAAGATACACCTATTGGTAGCTTGACTTTCTTACCTGAACCATCTAAGGATAGTATAGAAATTCGCCTGAATGATGATTTGGCACAAGAAATCATGCAACTGAAGTACGATGATGCAACTGAAGTCAGTAGCTCAAATGATTTTCGGGAATATCTGAAAGGTTTTGTAATTGCCCCGGCAGAAAACTCGAATGTTATTGTGGGGTTTGAAACAAGCGGCATTCAATTGCGGCTCTACTCCTATGCTGTTACAACAACGGTTAATGAAAATGAAACAAATTTTGACATTAGCAGCGAAAGTACTGATTTTAACAGCATAAAGACCGACAGAACGGGAACCAACTTTGAAGGCTTAGCGAATCAGCGTGAGGATGTATCATCAACCCAGGCAAACCATTTAACGTATATACAAGGAGCCTCCGGTGTTTATACAAAAGTTACTTTCCCATCGTTGAATTCAATTTATGACTATGGTGAAAGTGTTTTGATCCGGGCTGAGTTAGTTTTGGTTCCGTCCTTAGATAATGATTTCAGGGACCTCCCATCAACCTTAAACTTTTATGCCACAAGCGAGCCTCGTAATAATTTAGGTAGTACATTAACGACTACAACTTCTTCCGGTGCAACCACTGCAGTTACCGCTAGTCTGGTTTCCAATACGGTTACCGGAGAATATTATTACTTCGCCAATATCAGTGATTATTTAAAAACACAATTGGAAGGAAACTACTTTGACACTTCACAAGGACTGTTAATTGGCTTTCCTTCAACTGAACAAAATTCAGAAGCCAGCACCTTGTTTATCACTGATGGCCGTGCAAACGGATTAGAAACTAAATTGAATCTCTATTTCTTAAGATATGAATAAGACATACAATTGCCTTAAATATACGTTTATAGCAACATTCGCGCTGCTTTTTTTACAGACATCAACAGTCGTTGCGCAAAATAATACACGCTCCCCCTACTCTATGTATGGATTAGGCGAATTACGCTCACAAGTAAATGCTGTTAACACAGCAATGGGTGGAGCCGGTATGGCTATGAGTTCTAACACTTTCGTCAATGTGCTTAACCCAGCCTCAAATCACGGTATTGATAGTTTAAATGTGATATTTGACACTGGCTTGGAAGGGAAATATTCTCAATTTAAGTCTCAAGGTTCAACACAAAATCTAAATACCGGTAACTTTAGTTATTTTTCGCTGGGGTTCCGTATTAACTCGAAAATTGCGGCAAGCATTGGTCTGAACCCATTTAGTTCTACCGGTTACGAAATTAACAGTACAGCTAGCATCGATGGCGTTGTTGACTCTGAATACCCCTTAAATATCGTCGGCACAGGCGACATTAGTCGTGCCTACGGAGGCCTTTCTTTTGATCTGCTTCCGAATTTACACCTTGGGGCTAGAACTTCATTCTTATTTGGATCGGTTAAACAGACTCAATATCATAACTTATCTTCTTTAGGTAGTAGTTCTATTTATAATGAAACCACCAATTACTTCCATAACTTTTACTTTGAATTTGGTGCACAATATGAATTCAAACTGAAGAACTATGCCATTTCACTTGGTGCAATTTTTAATCCGGAACAAAGATTGGTTACAAAGCAAGTCAACCAAACATACAACTCTAGCAGTACGATCATGGCGGATGAAACCAACTATAATGGAGATTTCAAAATTCCGCAAGAGTTCGGCTTTGGTATTGCTGTAAACGATAATAATAAATTTCTATATCTAGTTGATGCAGGGGTTCAAAAATGGTCAAATTACAACTATACCAGCGTTAAAAGTGTAACACTGAGAAACACGCCATACGTTCGTCTTGGCTTGCAATTTACACCCAGTACCAACTTTATGGACAGCTACTTTAAAAAGGTAAATTACCGGTTGGGATGGAGATATTCGAAATCATACCTGGAATTGAAAGGAAACCAATTACAGGAATATGTGCTTTCATTCGGACTTGGTCTTCCAATCAGAAATCAAAATTCGCACATCAACTGTGCATTTGAATTAGGCTCGTTCGGAACAACCTCAAACCGATTGATTCAAGAAAACTATGTTCGGATACGTGTCGGGTTCTCGCTGAAAGATATCTGGTTCCAACAACGTAAGTTCAATTAAAGAACTTACGCTTACAAAGTAAAACGATTAATTACAGAGCTTTGAAAGTCGCTCTTGTAGTTATCCCCCACCGGTATCCAGCGATCATGGATAATAATCCGGTTCTTTGTAACAGACTTGATTTTATTTGTATTGATAATAAAAGATTTATGAACTCTTAGAAAATGGCTTGACGGTAAACTGTCGGCCATTTTTTTCAGGGAGTTAAGCGTAATGATTGGTTTATCTTCGTTTTGAATATAGATTTTCACGTAGTCTTTTAAACCTTCAATATATAACACTTGATTGAGCTGAATTTTCACCGACTTATAATCTGATTTCACCATGATAAAATCTTGCTCTGATTCAGCAGGCTCAACCAATTCCTCTTTCTTCACCTTATTGGTCGACGAAAATAATTGATATGCTTTATTTGCCGCCCTTAAAAAACGTTTAAACGGAATCGGTTTCAATAGGTAGTCGACTGCATTTAAATCAAAAGCTTCAAGTGCATATTCAGAATAGGCCGTTGTGAAAATAAACATCGGTTTCGTATCCAGACTGCTTATAAATTCGACCCCATTAACATTAGGCAAGTGAATATCCAGAAAGATCAGGTCAATATGCGTTTTTTGAAGTGCTTCCAAAGCCTCAAAAACAGAATTACATTTCTTTTCCAAAGTCAGGAAGGGAATATTTGAGATATAGTCTTCAATGATTTGTTGAGCCAGTGGCTCGTCGTCAATTATTAAACATTTCATAGTTTGATTTTTCAAGCATTATTTTTAATTCAACAGAATATATCGAATCTTTTTCTACAATTGTCAATTTATGTCTGCCTGGATAAAGCAGCTGCAACCGTTTTTTAATATTGTCAAGTCCAATACCTTTATCAAGTTCTGCACCTATGTTACGTTTTTTGATAACCATCGGGTTCGAAACAAAAAAATGCAGTTCCTTATCCTGTATTTCCAACAGTACTCTAATGGTACTTTCCTTTGTGTAATCGATTCCATGTTTAAATGCATTTTCCACCAAGGCTGTAAACAAGAGTGGTTCAATGAGAATGTCCTTGGTATTTCCAGTCACTTTATAATCAATCCGCACAATCTCAGACAACCTCATCTTCTGCAAATCTATGAAATTCCGGATATGAGCAACCTCTTTTTTCAAAGGTACTCTTGGAGCATTTGCATCATAGATTACATAACGCATTAGGATCGATAACATCATGATGACCTCTGGCGTCTTGTCGGATTTTTGTCTTGCCAGCGCATAAATTCCGTTAAGTGTATTAAAAAAGAAATGAGGATTCATTTGAGCTTTCAGGTATGACAACTCTGCGATCAATTTCTTATTCTCAATTTCCTTGATTTGATTTTCCTGCTTAAACCACTCGTGGGTTCCCCTAATACCGGTACTTACAGCCAGCGAAACAATGCTCAACAATACAATTCCTAAGCTTAATGTTACCGGGTTTGGTGGCGGAATAACCAAGTACCCGCTATTCTCGATGTTGTCAAAATCAGGAAACGGCAAGCTATCATAAAACGGCAGCTCTGTTAGGTAAATAAAGAAAAATGCAAGAACTAAGATTCCCACCAAAGACAATACATAATCCCAAATTTTCCGTTTAGAAAGGAGATTCGGAATAAAAACGAAATAATTTAAATAGAAGACACTAATAATTACGAACATTAATTTCAAAAACTGAAATTCATTCATAATTCCACTCAGGTTTATGGAAATATAATGCAATACAACACCGATAATACTCCACAGAAGAATATACAATATAATCTTCCATGCTCCGTATTGTCTTTCTTTTACCATTCGTGGTTCCAGTTATTTTTAAGAATAAAGAGGACTATTTTTCAACCTGTCATACAAAAATGCTATAAAATAATCACATATCAAACACAACAAATGAACTTATTGCACATAAAATGAATCTAATCCTCTGTATTGCAGCATAAAGAAAGAGCAGGATTACACTAAGTTAACCCTGCTCTTAACAATAAATAAAAACATATCTTATAGCTGTAACAGCAATTCTTCCGGTGCTTTTCCTTCTGTTAGTAATAACTGTGGATTCTCCAATAATGTCTTTACTTTTACCAGGAAGCCAACCGAATCTTTACCATCAATGAGCCGATGATCGTATGATAAAGCCACATACATCATCGGACGGATGACAACTTGTCCGTTGACAGCCATTGGACGCTCAACGATGTTGTGCATTCCCAAAATAGCCGATTGGGGTGGGTTAATAATCGGAGTTGACAACAGCGAGCCGAACGTACCTCCATTTGTAATTGTAAAGGTTCCTCCGGTAAGTTCTTCAATCGTAATCTTTTTATTTCGGGCTTTCTCAGCAAGCTCTTTTATCTCAAGCTCAATTGCAGGAATGCTCTTACTTTCTGCATTACGTACAATTGGCACCATCAATCCTTTAGGAGTGGAAACAGCAATACCGACATCCACGAACTGGGGTTCAATAATCTCATCTCCGTCGATCATTGAATTAACGGCCGGGTGAAACTGTGCTGCTGTAGCAACAGCTTTCGTAAAGAAAGACATGAAGCCAAGTTTGAAGCCATGCTTCTCAACAAATTTAGGCTGGTATTTCTTTCTCAAGTCCATAATCGGACTCATATCAACCTCGTTAAAAGTTGTAAGCATTGCCGTTTCATTTTTTACGGCAACCAAACGTTGGCTCAACTTACGACGAAGCATGGTCATTTTTTCACGCTTCTGCTCTCGCGAGAACAGATTTTTAGCTGATTCAGCAATTGGAGTCTGAACTGCTGCAGGTTGACTGATTACAGCTTCAACTTCTTTTTTGCCAATCCGCTGTAATCCGGAAATAATATCATCAACCGATAAATGATGTTCATCCATCATCTCTTTGGCAACAGCTGTTGTCTTAATTTTTGGGTGATCTTCCGTTACAACCTTCTCTGCTTTTGGTGCAGGAGCAGCTTCTTCCTGTTTTTCCGGAGTCGGTTCTACAGGCTTTACTTCCTTCGGTACTCCGGCTGCATCGGTATCAATGGTACAAGCAATTGCACCAACTTCAACCGTATCGCCTTCCTGTACTTTAAAAGTAATTTTACCCGATTCATCGGCAACAAGAGTCAAGGTTGCTTTGTCCGATTCAATTTCGGCAACTTCTTCATTCTTTTCTACGATACTTCCATCTTCTACGAGCCATTTACCTAGCTCAACCTCGGTGATTGACTCACCAGGGGTAGGTATTTTAATCTCTATTATCATGGGATCTTATCTTTTTTAGGCGAGAACTTCCTCGCTAAATATTTTATTCATAATTTTTTCAAGGCGCAGGTTATGTTGTTTCATTAAGCCGCCGGCAGGAGTACCACTTTCCGGACGCCCGGCTAAGTCAAAATTAATGTGTTTCAATTTTCGCTGTAAGAAAGGCCATGCTCCCATGTTTTCCGGTTCATCCTGTGCCCAGATGATACGCTTTGCTTTCTTGTATTTCGCCAACACGGCATCAATCTGATCAATTGGAAGCGGATATAACTGTTCAATTCGAACAATTGCTGTTGAATTATCACCTACATCATTACGTTTTTTCACCAGGTCGTAATACAAACGTCCGCTTGTAAATACAATCTGATTTACCTGAGTCGGTTTAACAATAGCATCATCAATAACTTCACGGAAGCCACCTTCGGCCAAATCATCCAACGTACAGTTTACCATTGGGTGACGCAGCAAGCTCTTCGGTGTAAATACAATTAGCGGCATACGGGTTTCCCAAAGCATATGGCGGCGCAATAAATGGAACAAGTTATCGGGTGTTGTTGGTACGATTACCTGCATATTGTTATTTGCAGCAAGCGTAAGGAAACGTTCCAGGCGTGCACTTGAATGTTCCGGCCCCTGCCCTTCGTAACCATGAGGAAGAAATAAAGCCAGGTTATTCATCAAGCCCCATTTCTCTTCAGCCGAAGTGATATATTGGTCGATAATAACCTGTGCAACATTGGCAAAGTCTCCGAATTGCGCTTCCCAGACCGTCAATGCATTAGGTTGAGCCATCGCATAACCATATTCAAAGCCCATTACGCCATATTCCGACAGGTGTGAATTATAAATATTAAAAGGAGCCTGAGTTTCAGACAAGTTCTTTAACGGAAAATACTTCTCATCCATATCTTCCACGACAAAAGCGGCATGCCGATGTGCAAAAGTACCTCGTTCGCAGTCCTGTCCGCTGATACGCACCCGGTGTCCTTCGGTCAACAAGCTGGCATAGGCCAGTAACTCGGCCATGGCCCAATCCAGTTTATTATCCGAAAGCATCATTTTACGATCAGAAATAATCCGGTTCACTTTATTAAAGAATACTTTATCAGCAGGTAAGCTTGTCAGCTTCTCTCCCAATTGATGCAAATTATCCAGCTTAACTTTCGTATCGATACGCTGGCTAAAATCAACTTTTCCTGGTTTGTGGAAATTATCATACTCATGCACCAGGAATTTCTTAATCTTCAGCTTTTCAATCTTTTCCGACTCATGATACATATCGTCCAGGTGATTATCAAAGGCTACGATTTCTCCATTTACCTGTTCTTTGGTCATAATGCCCAACGCAACAAGTTTCTCAGCATAAATATCACGAGGGTTTTTGTGTTTAGCAATCGCTTTGTACAACAAAGGCTGAGTGAAACGTGGTTCATCACCTTCGTTATGGCCATATTTGCGGTAACACAAAATATCAACAAACACATCAGAATTGAATTTCTGACGGTATTCCATGGCTAGTTTAATGGTGTAAATTAAAGCTTCCACATCGTCTCCATTGACGTGAAAAACCGGGCAACGGGTTACTTTAGCCACATCTGTACTGTAAGTACTAGAACGGGCATCCAGGTAGTTCGTCGTAAAGCCAACCTGATTATTTATTACGAGGTGAATTGATCCACCTGTTTTGTACCCTTTCAGTTGCGACATTTGGGTTACTTCATACACAATTCCCTGAGCTGCAATAGCTGCATCACCATGAATAACAATTGGAGCGACTTTACTGTAATCCCGATGATAAAGCTCGTCGATTCGGGAACGAGACATTCCCTCCACCAGAGCGGCAACCGTTTCCAGGTGAGAAGGGTTCGGAACCAGGCTCAACTTCACATCTTTTCCAGTATCCGTTTTAATGGTATTTTCAAAGCCCAGATGGTACTTCACATCGCCCATCATAATATCTTCCTCATATTCGGTTCCGTAGAACTCTTTGAAGATATTCTGATAAGGTTTCTTCATAATATTACTCAGCACATTCAGGCGGCCACGATGGGCCATACCAACTACAAACTCACTGATTCCTAATTCAGCACCATGCTCAATTACGGCATCCAGTGCCGGAATCAAACTTTCAGCACCTTCAAGCGAGAAACGCTTTTGCCCGACAAATTTCTTATGGATATAGCTTTCGAAGCCCACGGCAACCTTAAGGTGATAAAAGATATGTTTTCTTTTTTCATCGGTAAACGGCTGTGAGTTTTTGGAGCTTTCCATCTTTTGCTGCATCCAATCAACAATCTCCGGGTGCCGAATATACTGGTATTCAACACCAATGGAGTTACAATAAGTGGCTTCCAGATGCGCAACAATATCTTTCAGTTTAGCTGGTCCTATTCCAATGCTGTTTCCCGCTTGGAATACTTTTTCAAGGTCACTTTTCTCCAGTCCAAAATTTTCAATGTCCAAGGTAGGCTTGTACTTACGGCGGGCACGTACTGGGTTGGTCTTCGTGAATAAGTGGCCACGCTGACGGTAGCCGTGGATCAGATTAAGAATTGCAAACTCCTTATCAATATCACTCCCTGAGAATTCCGACTTGCTTTGATAGTTTTTTCGAGCTAATTCAAAGCCTTTAAAAAAATGCCTCCAACTTTCGTCAATACTTTCAGGATCTCTCAGGTAATCCTGGTAAAGTTCATCAACGGCGGCAATTTCCTGATTTCCTACTTGAGAATAGTTATCCATTTTGTAGTGTTAGCTAATTCCGACCTTATGTTATAAAAAGTTCTCAAAGATTAACAAACGGGTGTTTTTAAAGTTTAACAGATGTCTTGAATTCTGCCCCATTTTTTAATTTTTTGTTTTTGTAACAATTCGCTTTCGAAAGAACAAAGTAAACTCAAATATTAAGCCCATTGGCTGACATAAATCCTGAATAAAAACCTTATTTGATAATTTTTAATCGAATGGATTTGAAACCCCCACCAATTCAAATTGAATAATCATTCTGTTTTCAAGCGGGTAAATGCGATAATCAGCATACTCACGATAAAGAAGGAAGACAGTAAAAGAGCACTGTTTCTCATACTTCCGGTGATCTGTTCAATAACTCCAAATCCGAGCATACCGAATACAATGGCCAGTTTTTCGGTACTGTCGTAAAAGGTGAAGTAAGAAGCCGTATCAACCGCCCCGGACGGAATTAGTTTCGACCAGGTGGAACGAGCTTGAGATTGAATTCCCCCCATTACCAAACCAACCATTGCGCCCAATGCGTAGAATTGATATTCATTTTGTATGAAATAGGCCGAACCGCAAACAAAGATCCAAATAAAAAGCATCCACAACAAAGAGGTTTTATTGCCGTATTTTGTCGAAACCCTCGCGAATAAGATGGCGCCTAAAATTGCAACAACCTGAATGATCAGAATGGTGATTATCAATTTTGAACCTGTGATTCCTAATTCGGCACTCCCAAATAATGAGGCAATAATGATAATAGTCTGAACCCCCATGCTAAAGAAAAAGAAGGCCAGCAAAAAGCGATACATCGCCTTGTGTTGCTTTATAAAGCTAAATACCTGAACAACCTCTTTAAATCCGCGGGTTAGAATCTTGGCATCCAGTTTTATTTTTCTTCGTTCCTCCTTTAAATAATAGAAAGCAAATTGAGATATGGCCAACCACCAAACACCGACTTCAACAAAGGCAAATCTTATAGCTTCCAGTTTGCCGGTAAACCCAAAGAGCTCATACTTTTCGATCGAAAATAAGTTGAATATCAACAGCAACATACTCCCGGCATAGCCAAATGAAAATCCTCGTGCACTGATTCGGTCCTGTCTGTCGGGACTTGCAATAAGGGGAAGAAATGAATTGTAATAGACAAGCGAGCCGGCAAAACCAATTACTGCCAAAGCCGGCAAGCCGATTCCAAGACTGATATTTCCTCCGTTAAAACTGAAAAGGCCCATGCAAGACAAGGCTCCGATTACCGTAAACATCTGCATAAAACGTTTGCGATAGCCTCCCAAATCAGCGATGCCCGACAAAGCCAGCGTTAAAAATATAATCACAAAATAACCACTGGCTATCGCATATTCATACAGTACTGTATTCTTAATCGTTATCCCCCAAAAATCAATCATCTCCGAACCAAAGGCCTCTTTGGTAACTTCCTGGTAAAAAATGGGATATAATACTGTAGCAATGCTCAAATTATAAGCAGAATTAGCAATATCGTAGGAACACCAGGCATTGATGACTTTATTGGAATTGACTGGCATTGGGGAAGTATTATTCATAGTTGTGCAGGTTTTATGGATATTATCAGGAATAGTTTTTCCCAATTTATCCCTTAGATTCCAGTTTATAGTATATTTAAAGTTAGTTCTTAAACGTGAAAATAGGAGAAGTTTCGTATTAATTTCCGGATATTCGGATTTCTTTTTAGATATAGACGGTATTTAAACGACTCTTTTCAATAAAACCAGCAGAACAACGAATTAAAATCAGAACGCATTAACCCGATCGAAAACTATGAAGAACCACTCTCCCATTATACTTCGGCTTGTAAAGGTTGTGATGTTCGTCGTTCGGAAGATTCTTTCTTTAAGGTATCACGTGACAGTTGAAGGTGCCGAAATCCTAGAAAGTTCCTCCCCGCTTTTTATATTGCCTAACCATCAGGCTTTGATTGATCCGGTTCTTTTAATTTGTCACATCTACCGAAATTCCAAAGCAATTCCGGTCATTATTTCAGACTATTACGACCTCCCCGTACTCAAATTTGTATTTAAGACATGGGGAGCTATACGTGTAAGTAACCTGGAATCGGGCAGCCGTAATGTTAAAGTATTAAATGAAATATCGCGTCCCGTAATCAAAGGATTCAACCGGGGCAAAAACATCCTGCTATACCCTAGTGGTCAGCTAGCAGGACAAGGGTATGAACGGATTTTCAACAAGCAATCGGCCTATAAAATTGCCAGCAGATTACCTGATGATGTTCGAATTGTAGGAGTACGAATGACGGGCCTTTGGGGAAGTATGTGGTCTAAAGCATGGACCGGAAAATCACCCAATTTCTTCATTCAGTTTTTGAAAGGGTTACTGTTCATTTTGGCAAACTTCATTTTCTTTTTACCCAGGCGAAAAGTCGTTTTTGAATTCGAAGACCTGACCCTTGCAGCAAAGGATAAAGCCCGCGAAGGACGGAAAGAATTTAATGCTTTTCTGGAGGAATTCTATAACTGCAAGGGTGAAGAACAACCGGTTTTCCTGAAGCATTTTTTCTACCTGCCCCCATCGAAGAAGAAACCGCCGACTCGAATCGAATCATTGAAAGAGGATCTTGCATCATCAGCCTTGCCTGTTGATGATGAATCTCTTCAAACAGACGTTCTGGAACAAATCAAAAAAATTGTCGCTTCAGTAACCGATTTCGCTCCTGGGAAAATGGACGTTGATTCTCATTTGATGAATGATTTAGGAGCTGATTCGCTCAATTTAGTGGAGATCATGTCCGAAATTGAGAACCGTTTCGCTACGTTTTCAACGCCCCAAATCAACGACATAAAAACCATTGGCGACTTATATCTCGTGGCTACAGGACAATTTTCCGCTGAATCAGAGTTGAAACCATCACAGCTGGATAAGCCTTTATCCAAACTGGAGGACATACATGCGGATCCGGACAAAAACATCCTTTGGCAGTTTCTGGACACGTTCACCACAAATCAGCATGACTATTTTTCGTACGATGCCACATTGGGATGTACAAACCGTAAAGATTTTCTGCTAAAAGCAGCTGTGGTTTCAAAAATCATAAAGAAACAGGTAAAAGGCCTCCATGTCGGGATTATGCTACCTGCACTGCAAAGTACCACCATGCTGGTCATTGCCAGTTATATGGCTGGAAAAATTCCCGTCATGCTCAACTGGACAGTCGGGAAGAAAGTATTGGAGCATTGCATAGAAACTGCCGATGTGGGCATCATTCTCTCAGCCGGAACTTTCATCAGTAAAATTGAAGAGCAACTACCGGAAAGTGTGAAAAATAAACTGGTACTACTCGAGAAGGAAGTTCCCAAAACCGGAATAGTTATTAAACTGAAAGGGCTAATTACGTCTAAATTTCCGCGAATTTTACTGTCTTACAAGCAGCTGAATGAAACGGCGGTCATCCTGTTTACCTCAGGCAGCGAGGCCACGCCCAAAGCCGTTCCACTCACCCATAAAAATATAGTGTCTGATTTGCATGGGGTTTTCTCAAGCGTGCAAATTGAAAACAATTTGATATTCCTGGGATTTTTGCCTCCTTTCCACAGCTTTGGATTCACCGTGTTGTCTGTACTTCCACTGATCTCTGGCGTCAAGATCGCATACACCCCCAACCCGACTGATGCACGCGAAGTCCTGAAAATATTGAAGCATACCAAAGCAAATATCCTGTTGGGAACCCCCGGCTTTTTAAAACTGATGCTGGGGAAAGGGACTTCCTATTTTTTTAAATCCGTAAGGTATGTCATCAGTGGTGCCGAAGCCATGCCCCCGTCGTTAAAAGAACTTTTTGACCAAAATACCACCAACGCCCGGCTACTTGAAGGGTACGGAATTACAGAGTGTGCACCTGTACTGACAATCAATCCAACCGAAAAACAAAAACTGAACAGTGTCGGGAAATTCATTGAGGGTGTTGAAGGACTAATCGTTGATCTTGAAAAGGGGCTCCCCTGTCCGGCCAATCAGGTTGGTATGATTTACGTACGCGGAAACAATGTTTTTGGTGGCTATCTAGGAGAAGCCGGCTCTAATCCATTCGAACTAATTAACGGCAAAAACTGGTACAAAACCGGCGATTTGGGCTATCTGGATGATGAAGGATACCTATTTATTACAGGACGATTGAAGCGTTTTATTAAAATCGCCGGTGAAATGATTAGCTTACCATTCATTGAAAAAATTCTGATCGAAAAATACGGAGAGGAAGAGCAGCTGGTTCTCGCAGTGGAAGGTTCTGACAAGATTACACCGCCTCAGATTGTGCTGTTTGCGATTCGTCCATTCAAGCTCGATGAAATAAACAGTTTCCTGATAAAAAACGGCGTAGCACCAATAGCCAAAATAAAACAAATCATCCAAATGGATGAAATACCGGTTTTAGGAACCGGAAAAACCGACTACAAAGTTTTGCGCAAAATGATTGAAGCCTAACCATGTCGTATCCAAAGACACAGACCTTGAAATCATTTCTTAATTTGCTTAGAGGGCCACAAGTATCAACTTTCATTAATTTTTTATTTATAATTGCGTTGTTAAATTACCAGCAAAAATTGCAATGAATCGTATTCTAAGGATTCTTCTGACATTACTTCTCTTTGTGACTTTTTTATATGTTGTTGGCCCCGAGTTTCCGGAGCCTGAACTAACGAAAGAGATTCCCAAGGTTGAAATAAAGCTTGATAGGCTCGATCAATATCTCGCAGATCAGGAAAGCAAGCTGCCGGTGAAGCCGGGGAACCAAAGCATTGTTGTTTGGGCAAACGACAGCATCAGGGAACAAACCAACTGGAGCCTGCTTTATTTGCACGGCTTCTCGGCCTCGCGAATGGAGGGTTTTCCTACGCACGTTAACTTTGCTTCCTATTTTGGCATGAACGCTTACCTCCCGCGCCTGGCCTCGCATGGCTTGGATGTTCCCGAGCCGTTGATGGATATGACACCTGACAAACTTTACGACTCGGCTAAAAAAGCCCTGCGAATAGCTCACCTGCTGGGAAAGAAAGTGATAATCATGAGTACGTCAACAGGAGGCACCTTATCCCTGAAACTGGCGGCTGATTTCCCCAATTTGGTGGATGGTCTTATTTTACTTTCGCCCAATGTTGCCATAAACAATTCAGGTGCATTTTTACTGTCAAAGCCTTGGGGACTGCAAATTGCCCGGCAAATTTTTCATCATAAATACCGGTATGTGAATCGGAACCCGGATGATGAAGTATGCAAATACTGGAATTGTTTTTATCGTCTGGAGGCCATAGTCTATTTGCAGCAACTGGTTGATGCGACGATGACGAAAGATGTATTTGAGAAAGTGAAGACACCCGTTTTTCTGGGTTACTATTATAAAGATAAAAAACACCAGGACCCGGTTGTTCGCGTTGATGCCGCTTTGGAAATGTACGACGAATTGGGAACGCCCGCCGACTTAAAAGAAAAGCAGGCTTTTGATGCCGGTGTTCATGTAATTGGATGTGGCATGTACTCAAAGGCTCAAAAGGAGGTTGAAGCGGCTGCCATACAGTTTGGGGAAAAGGTTCTTCACATACATCCACAGGAAAACTAAATTGACGCAAGTAATTCTGATTCTTTTCGCTTGGAATAACGAAATGAGCACTGCTT
>NZ_JBZQJF010000224.1:0-21551 GCF_059905295.1 Mangrovibacterium sp. | reverse complement strand
GGCAACTGGGGAGAACTCGACTATATGCTGATCGACCTTCCGCCGGGAACCAGCGACATTCACCTCACCCTGGTACAAACCGTGCCGGTAACAGGAGCCATCATTGTTACTACACCGCAGGATGTGGCCCTGGCCGATGTGGTGAAAGGTGTGAGTATGTTCCGCAGTAAAACGGTTGATGTGCCTGTATTAGGCTTGGTTGAAAACATGGCTTGGTTTACACCTGAAGAGTTGCCCGACAACAAATATTACATCTTTGGTAAGGACGGTGGTAAAGATTTGGCCGAAGCGCTTCAAATCCCGTTACTCGGACAAATCCCGATTGTACAGGGGATCCGTGAGGGTGGCGACGAAGGTACGCCTGTTGCCAGCAACGAAGCATCGCCCATGGGACGCGCCTTCCTTGAAGTAGCAGCATCAACCATTCGCGAAACCGAACGCCGCAATGCCGAACACGACCCAACCAAGAAGGTAAAAGTTAGCCGCAAATAAACACTTCGGCTCAAACAATACAACCGAACCACTGACCGGGCGACTTGAAGTCACCCGGTCAGTTTGTTTTTAAGCAGTCCTTTTGTGCCACGGGTACCCCCACTTTGAACAGGTCGTGGCACGGTGCCACGAGCCCACCAATGCTCAGGTCGCCCTTTGGCACCAAACTACCAGCAGCCCCATTGCATCGTTCTGTATTGTTTTGTACATTGCATCATTATTGTTTAACACAACCTTGAAAAAAGCACAAAATCTCACGCAACCAATTCGGATTGACTGCATCAATTCATAAAAAACCAAACCATGGAAAAAATACAACGGGGGTTCTTGCTTAACTGGAATCGCTTACTCCGTATGATGATGACAATTTTAGGTTTCAGCACAGCTGCCAGCTTAAGCAGCTGCAAGGACGAAACACAGCGTGCCGAATACGGAACACCAAGTGCCAAATTTATTGTTAACGGACAGGTAAAATCGGAACAGGATAATGCCGCTATTGCCAACATTCAGGTGACTATGCAAGGCGACACCACCTTCACAGACGCACAAGGGAAATATGAAGTGGATTTGATTGAGTTCCCGACCGACCAGGAATTCTTAATCAAATTTGAAGATATAGACGGAACGGCCAATGGCGAATACCAAACGCAGGAAAATCCGGTCGAATTTACGGATGTGGAATTCACCAACGGCTCAGGCAACTGGTACGCAGGCGAAACAAGCGAAACACTGGATGTTAACCTGAAAACCAAAGAATGAGGGTTTCGAGAATACCATTTCGTAAAAAACTAGCGCTGAAACTACATCGGCTACATCGCAGGAACGAACAGGAACTTCATCAACTCAACTACATTTTTTGGGAGTGTACCCTGCGTTGCAATTTAAGCTGTTTGCATTGCGGCAGCGATTGTCTAAAAAATTCAACCATTGGGGACATGCCCCTAGAAGATTTTCTGGCTGCTCTCGACGACATTACTCCCATCCTGTCGCCCAACAGCACCATGATTGTGTTAACAGGCGGCGAAGCCATTCTACGCAAGGATATTGCCGAAATTGGGCTCTCGCTTTACCGGCGTGGGTTCCCTTGGGGAGTGGTTTCAAATGGTATGGGAATGAATCAGGCCATGATCGCAAAGCTCATGCAATCAGGCATGCGGGCAGCTACCATTAGCCTCGACGGACTGGAAGAATCGCACAACTGGTTGCGCGGCAACTCACGAAGTTTTAGCAATGCAGTTGAAGCTTTAAAGCTGCTTAATCAGCAAAAGAACCTGCGTTACGATGTCGTTACTTGTGTGAACCAACGCAATTTCGACGAGCTGCACCAGTTTTACCAATTTCTGCTTGAACTTGGCGTAAAGGAATGGCGCATTTTCACCATCTTCCCCATCGGACGGGCGACCAGACACGAACAACTACAACTGGAACCCCGAAAATTTAAAGCCCTGTTCGATTTTATTGCAGCCATTCGCAAAGAAGGCAAAATTGAGCTGAATTACGGCTGCGAGGGCTTCCTTGGCAATTACGAAACCAAGGTGCGCGACAACTTTTTCTTTTGCCGTGCAGGTATTAATATCGCCTCCATCCTGGTCGATGGTTCCATATCGGCCTGTCCAAACCTGCGTGCTAATTTCATTCAGGGAAACATTTACCGCAATAGCTTTAAAGAGGTGTGGCTGAACCGTTACCAGCTTTACCGAGACCGCAGCTGGACTAAAACAGGGCTATGTGCCGATTGTAAATTCTTTGACGATTGCCAGGGTAATGGCTTGCATCTGCGCGACGAAATAACAGGCGAGCTTTTGTTCTGTCACCTGCACCGAATTGAAGAAGGCGAAAAGAGCGCTAATTAGACTTCGATAATTTCGGATACTCCCCTTCCCGTTTCCTCCTAATTTCGTATTATTGCTTAACAAAGCCAAAGGCACTAAAAGAACAGGCTTTCATTCGCTTTTTGGCTGGTCAAAAGCAATATTATCAGCATTATTCAGTTATCACTAAAGTGAAAAAACATCCGGATTGAATACGAACTTATCACATAAATTTTTACTGCTGTTTCTCCTTGTTATTCTGGGCGGTTGCTCCACCGAAAAGAATACTGCAGTTACACGTGCCTACCACAATGTTACCTCACACTACAACATCTATTTCAATGGGAAAGAAAGCCTAAAAGCCGGATTGGAACGGATAGACCAATCCGTTGATAACGACTTCACCCGGATTTTGCCAATCTATAAATCGAGCATGAGTGGAACAGAGCGAGTTGCAGCTGCGGAAATGGATAACGCTATCATGAAAGGTTCGAAGCTGATCAAGATTCACTCGCTGACCAAAAAGCCCAAGCGCCGCAAGATCCGCTCGGCTGCCTATAAAAATCTGGCCAGCAAAGACGAATACAACAACTGGATCGACGATAGCTATATCATGATGGGGAAAGCCTACTTCTACCAAAAGAAGTACCCGCAAGCCATGGAGAATTTCAACTACGTGATTCGCAAATACAGCCAGGAACCATCGCACTACGAGGCTTTAATTTGGCTGTTGCGTTGTTACTCAGAGCAGGAACGATACAGCGAGGCTGTTGAAGTGATTAAAGATATTGACGCCAGCATGGATTTTCCGAAAAATCTGGATCAGGAGTATTCGCTGGCAGTAGCCGATTTTCACCTGAAACAAAAAGAATACGAGGAAACAATTCTCGCCTTGAAAGCAGCCCTTCGCAAACCTATGAATAAAGAAGACAAGGCTCGCTACAACTACATTCTGGCTCAACTATACAAAGAAACAGGCGATAACGCCCAGGCCATCGCCACCTTTCGGAAGGTTGCCAAGCTTAATTCGTCGTACATCATGGCCTTCAATGCACGTATTAACGCAGCCGAAATTTACCTGGAGGGTGAAGACACCGAAGCAGTCATCAAGGAGCTGAACAAACTGCTGAAAGATGCAAAAAACCAGGAGTTCCGCGATCAGATCTACTATGCGCTGGCCAACATCGACAAACGCAACGGAAACAAATCGGCAGCCATTGCCAACTATCGCCTGTCATCGGCAACCAGCGTATCTAACGATTACCAGAAAGCTTTGTCGTGCCTCACCTTGGCCGATATTTACTTCAACGACCAGGTTTACAAGGAAGCACGTGCCTATTACGACAGCGCAATGATGGTGATTGACGATACTTATCCAAACTACGCTCTCATCGCAGCTCGCCACCAAAGCCTGGTCTTGCTTACCGACAATTTGCTGACGGTTGAGCGTGAAGACAGCCTGCAGGCACTTGCCCTGATGAGCGAAGCCGACCGCAACCAGAAGATCAACGGCTGGATTAAGGAAGAGCGCGATGCTGAAATGGCCCGCAAACAACAAGAAGCGCAAGATCGACAGGATCGAAACTTTTACCGCATGAACCAGGCGCGGGGAACTTTGAGCCAGCAACAAACGTCGGGCTGGTACTTTTACAATGCTTCAACAGTCAATTTAGGAAAGATTGAATTCGAACAAAAATGGGGTAAACGGAAGCTGGAAGATAACTGGCGCCGAAAAAATAAAAATCAACTTTCGGAAATCGATGATACCGAAGTGGCAGAAGCCGAACAACAAGACTCGACCAAGGTTGAAGAACCTCGCATAAACGATAAGCTGAAGCGCGAATACTATTTGCAGGATTTGCCGCTAACCGACGAGGAAATGAGGGCATCGAATATCAAAATCCGCGATGCACTGTTCAATGCAGGGCGAATTTTTAAGCAGGATTACGAAAACTATCCGATGGCTATCGACGAATATGAAGAATTGCTGAAGCGATATAACGAGAACATTTATAAGCTGACCACCTATTTCGAATTGTGGGATCTGTATGCCAAAATCGGCAATCAGAGTAAGTCGGACTATTACAAGCAATTGATCGTTCGTAATTATCCGGAAAGCAAATACGCGCAATACCTGGTTAACCCCAACTACTTTATCGAGCTCGAAGCACATAACGACAGCATTAACCGACTGTACCAGCAAGCTTTCAACCTGTATAAAAACGGGAACTACGCTCAAGCCGGACAGTTTGCCTCTCAGCTGGAAACCATGAAAGCCGATACGGTTCTCCTGGAAAAGGCAGCCTTTATCAAAACCATTGGAAAGGGTGAAAAAGGCAGTTTCGACCAGTTTGGGACTTACCTGGATCAATACATCGCAGCCTATCCGAAATCACCGGTGAAACCGATGGCCGAGCGCATCCGCAAATTGATTCAGGATAGCACCCTGGTTGATTACCAAAAGCTGGTTGCATCGGGATACCTGAATGATGAAATTGTGAATGACGAATTGCTGGCCGCAAACCAAAAGGTTCAGGATGAATTCAACGGCAAATTCTCTTACGACGAAGATCTGTTGCACTATTTTGTCATTGCTTTCGACCGATCGGCTCAAGTTGATATTAACCGGTTGAAATTCGACATTGCCAACTACAATATCGATCATTACATGAAAACTGATTTCGATATTGAAGTTGAACAGTTAAATGCAAACACCACCCTATTGTCGGTACGGACATTGCAAAACAAGGAACAGGCTTTGATTTACTTCCGGTCTATCATTCGCCAACCGGAAGTGTATGGCACATTGCGCAATGTGAAGTACGTGAACTTTGTGGCATCAACCTACAACTACCGGGAAATGAAAGCCGATCATAATACCGAAGATTACCTGAAATTCTTCCTGAAGAACTACAGCCGATTCATTGGTGGCGACTTCCCGGAAGGCGAACTACCCGAACCGGAAGAACTGATGGCCAAAGCAATAGAGGAAGACCAGAAACTGGAAGAACGCGGTACTTTTGTTATGGTAACGCCCGAAGTAAAACCCGAGTTGTACAGCCGTACACCAAATGCACCGCATAGCTTTGTCATTGCCATTAAGGATCGTGATTTCAAGCTGAAAAATATGCTCGATCAGTTCGGTAAGTTCAACCGCGACGAATTCAACAACCTGAAGTTGCAAGTTGAAGAAAAGGTGTTTGGCGAGTATCAGTTATTGGTTGTTTCACCACTTACCGATGCATCGCAGGCCATGAGCTATTTCCGTCGTGTGATCACCAGCCGCAGCCTTTTCGATGCTCTGGGCGACCGCAGCTACCGAAATTTCATCATCAGCAATACAAATCTGCAAACACTATCGGGCAGCCACGATGTTGATGAGTATATGAATTTCTTCCGCGAATATTATATCAGCGGTAAGGCGCTCACAGCTCAACCGGAACCGGAAGCAACGCCGGAAACAACAACCGCAACTCCTGCAACAGAAACAGCTCCTGCGGCATCTGATGTTTTTAAAACGGACTTGAACAGCGAACACGATTTTATACTGCTGGTTCCGAATAAAGGGATCAACCAGGAAAAATTGCTAGACGACATCGAAATACATAATGACCAGGCAGACCCAACCGGCAAATTACGGATTGAATCGCAAAACTATAACAGCGATCAGATTATGGTTCGTGTTTACCCCTTTGCCAACAAGGATGAAGCCATGAATTACCTGAAGACACTGGTACGCGACCAACAGGTTTACGGACCTCTCGGGGAACTGGAATATCGCAATTTCATCATTTCGAAAACGAATTTAGATCGATTGCTGGATCGTAAAAATCTAAGCGAATACATCGACTTCTACAAAGGCACTTACCTCAAAAACTAAGGTTAATCTTTGTTAAGAAGTCGGATGCCATCGCATAATTTTGCTATTATTAGCGTTAGTCATAAGCGAGCATATTTATCGATGCGTAATTATTCGGAATGTGATAAGGGGAAACATTTAGAAATCAAAAGGCAGGAAAAATGAAACATGACTGCCATCATTATTGAACGTAGAAAAGTATGAAGACAATCCGAATTTTATGGACCGACGATGAAATTGATTTATTGCGTCCGCACATTATATTTCTCGAACAAAAAGGCTACGAAGTATTCACCTCAAGTAATGGCTCCGATGCCATTGATCTGGTTGGTAAAAATCATTTCGATATCATCTTTCTGGATGAAAATATGCCCGGCCTCACCGGTCTTCAAACCTTAACGGAAATCAAAAATCTGGAGCCGAATGTTCCGGTGGTGATGATTACCAAAAGTGAAGAAGAAGACATCATGGATCAGGCTATTGGTTCCAAAATAGCGGATTACCTGATCAAGCCGGTCAACCCGAAGCAGATCCTACTTTCCATTAAAAAGAATGTCGATCAGCGTGAATTAGTCACCCGCAAAACGACCTCCGATTATCAAAGCGAATTTGGTAAAATCGGGATGCGCCTCAACGAACGCCTCAACCACGAAGACTGGAAGGAAGTATACCGGAAGCTCGTTTTCTGGGAATTGGAACTCAGTTCGTCACAGGATAGCGCCATGGACGAGATCCTGCAAATGCAAAAAGCAGAGGCTAACAACAATTTCTCGCGCTTCATTAAAAATAATTACCTCAGCTGGTTTGAGAAAGATCAGACAGATCGGCCACTAATATCGCCCGACCTGTTTCGTCATAAGATCTTCCCTTTACTCAATAAGAACGAGCGGGTCTTTGTTTTGGTGGTCGACAACCTGCGCTACGATCAGTTTCGCATGCTCAGCAAAGTCATTAATCAGTATTTCCAAACCGAGGAAGAAGAACTCTACTACAGCATTCTGCCCACAGCAACCATGTATGCCCGCAACGCTATTTTCTCAGGCTTAATGCCCTCTGAGATTGCTCGGATATATCCCCAATACTGGGAGGACGACGACAACGAGGGACATAAAAACGCTCATGAGAAAGAATTGCTGCAAGAGCAGATGAAACGCCTGGGCCGAACTGAAAAGCTTTATTTCGACAAGGTGGGAAGCTTAAAAACTGACAGAAAATTCAAGGATACACTCAATAACATTCTGCAGAATGACCTTTCCGTCATGGTTTTCAATTTTGTTGATATGATTTCGCATGCCCGGACCGAAATGGAAGTCATGCGCGAATTGGCCAGCAACGAAAAAGCTTACCGTTCGCTAACTTTAAGCTGGTTCAACCATTCATTCTTGCTGGAGCTCCTCAAAAGCTTGTCCGAGAACCGCATTAAGGTAGTTCTTACAACCGACCATGGAACGGTGCGGGTCAATAATGCACTAAAGGTTGTCGGCGACCGCGAAACGGTTACAAACCTGCGGTATAAACTGGGACGTAACCTAAACTACAATCCAAAAGAAGTATTCGAAATTACCCAACCTGAAAAAGCTTATTTACCTGGTCGTAATGTGAGCTCTAAATTCATCTTTGCATGCAACGATGATTTCCTGGCATACCCCAACAATTACAATTATTACGTGCAGTATTACCGTGATACTTTTCAGCATGGCGGCGTTTCGATGGAAGAAATGATTGTTCCGGTAATTACGCTGTCGCCCAAAGGTTAAGACTCTTTCTCAATACGGGCGTCACGCATCTCTTTGTACTGGCGGTTGGCAAAAACAAACTCTTCGAGCTTCTTGTTATTGGCATACAAAATCTCAGACTTATTACCAATCCAGCCCATTTCACCTTCGGAGATAAACAAGATTTTATCGCCAATCTCCATCACCGAATTCATGTCGTGGGTGTTGATGATAGTCGTCATATTCAGGTCAACTGTCAAATCATGGATCAGGCTGTCGATTACTAGCGAAGTTTCCGGATCGAGCCCCGAGTTGGGCTCATCACAAAACAGGTACCTGGGATTAAGCACAATGGCACGCGCAATAGCAACACGCTTCTGCATACCACCTGATATTTCAGCAGGAGAAAGATTGAATGCTTCGGGTTTAATGTTGACACGCCCCAGACAATAGGCAACACGCTCTTCCTTCTCTTTCATCGTTTGGTTGGTAAACATATCCATCGGGAAGCGGACATTCTCCGCAACAGATAGCGAGTCGAACAGTGCACCACCCTGGAAGACCATACCCATCTCCTGGCGCAAAAGTTTACGCTCTTTCATTTTCATCCGCGTGAAATTTCGGTCGTCGTAATAAATAGCACCTTCATCCACCTCGTGAAGACCAACGATCGACTTCAGAAGAACCGTCTTTCCCGAGCCACTTCGCCCGATAATCAGGTTGGTTTGCCCCTTCTGAAAATCAGTGGTAATACCTTTGAGAACTGTCTTCCCTTCAAACGACTTGATTACATTTTCGACTCGGATCATTACATTAAAAGTTGTGTTAATATTAAGTCCCCAATCAAAATTAGGATGTTGGTTGTAACTACCGCACGTGTGCTGGCCGCCCCCACTTCAAAAGCTCCTCCTTCTACAAAATACCCGAAATAAGCAGGTATCGAAGAAACCATAAAGCCAAAAAACAGCGTTTTAACCAATGAAAAACTAACATAGTGCGGATTGAACAGATATTGTACACCATTCAAATATTCAGCCGCCGAAATTGCACCAACAGCAGGACCAACCAACAGTCCTCCCAGCAAGCCAAAGAAGACACTGATGACATACAAGAATGGGAAAATAAAGACCACGGCTACAATTTTGGGCAGAATCAAATAGCTGGCCGGGTTAACCCCCATAATTTCCAGCGAATCTATCTGCTCTGTCACCCGCATACTTCCAATTTCGGAAGTGATATTCGAGCCAATTTTACCCGCTAAAATGAGGCCTAAAATAGTGGATGAGAATTCCAGGATAAGTGTGTCCCGGTTTCCCAGACCAATCAGGTACGAAGGCAAAAATGGGTTGGCCATATTGTAGGCAACCTGCAAGGTAATAATTCCACCCATGAAGATGGATATTATAGCAACCAGCCCAACCGTATTGACACCCAATGCATCAATCTCGGTGAACAGGCGTTTCAAATAAACTTTGTGCCTTTCGGGTTTTGAAAAAACCTTCGCTAAGAGAGAAAAATAGCGTCCTGCGTGATAAAAAAAGTGCATAGTCTTCGATTTCTGTTTCCATCGTTTTTTCCCATTCGTCAAACCAATTAGCTTCCCGGGCTTTCCGGTGTCGAATGGTATTACAAGCGATTCTGTTATCATGCTAAAGGTACAAATTATCCCATAACATCGACGATTTTCCGGTTTTTCGAGCTCTGCCTGTTGTGGCTAACTTTTCAATTTCCGAAAAAGATCCAAGAATCCTTTTTGAAATATGGTATATTTGATAAGAATTACACAAATAACTTGCCAATGAAGAATACGTACTGCGTGATTATGGCTGGAGGAGTTGGGAGTAGATTTTGGCCTTTGAGCAAAACGTCGATGCCCAAACAATTTCTGGATATACTCGGAACCGGGCGAACTTTTATTCAAATGACTTTCGATCGGTTCAAGAAAATTTGTCCCATTGAAAATTTCATGATTGTTACGAATGTTGAATATCGGAAGGTGGTGATGGAACAATTACCCGAGCTTACCGAAAATCAAATTCTACTTGAGCCACTTCGCCGAAATACCGCTCCATGTATTGCTTATGCAACTAATCGTATCAAAGCACTCAATCCGGATGCCACCATTGTAGTCACACCGTCCGATCATCTGATTTTAAACGTAGAAGAATTTCTCTTCCAACTAAAAACGGGAATTGAATTTGCCTCCAGAGATCATACCCTGCTAACCCTGGGTATTCCACCCAGTCGTCCGGAAACCGGATTTGGCTATATTCAAATTGAAAATAAAATAGAAAATCCCAATACCGACCACCTTTACAAGGTGAAAACTTTTACAGAAAAGCCTAACATTGAGATGGCTAAGATCTTTGTTGAAAGTGGGGAATTTTATTGGAACTCAGGTATTTTCATTTGGTCCGTAAAAGCCATTAGCGAAGCATTTGCCATTCATCTGCCAGATATGTACGAGCGTTTCTTTAACAAGGGGGAGGATAAGTATGGTACAAGTAGTGAAGTGTTCTTTATCAACAAGACATACTCCGAATGCCAAAATACATCAATTGATTATGCGATTATGGAGAAATCGGACAATGTGTACGTACTCTGTGCCGATTTTGGATGGAGCGATGTTGGTACCTGGGGAGCCCTATATGCACAGCAACCCAAAAACGAGGACAACAATGTTATTCACGGTGAAAATGTATTTATGTACGACCTAAAAAACAGCATCGTTAATGTCACACAAGACAAGATCGCCGTTTTACAAGGATTGGATGGGTACATTGTTGTAGAAACCGATGATATTTTATTGGTCTGCAAAAAGGATGATGAACAACAAATCAGACATTTTGTGAACGATGTTCGCCTTCAAAAAGGCAATAAGTTTGCTTAAATTCCGAACAAATAAAGAAGAACAAGTGCCCGGTTAATTAGCATCAGAACCAGGCACCTGTTCTTTTATTCCTTCACAAACTAATCGATACTTTTCAGAATTTCCTTCAACATCAGGTTGGGATTAAATTCATCCTTCTTCGAATAACCGGTCCGTACAACAACCAATTTTTTCGAAGGAATTATGAAGATAAATTGTCCATCATGCCCTTCACAACAAAACAGGTCGTCAGGGACACTTGGAAAGATATAAATAGTTTGTCCATTTTTCTTGTAATAGTAACTATCGCCGGGAACATCCGGAAATTCGCCTGACCGGTTCAACCAAAAAAGAGCACCATAACTACCATTTGAACCATGGGCAGGCGTTGTGGTATAGTTCACCCAATTTTCGGGTAAGATTTGTTCACCTTGCCAGTTGCCGTTATTCAGATAAAGCAGTCCAAAACGGGCATAATCACGCATGGTAGCATACAAGTAGGACGAGCCCACAAAAGTCCCGGAAGCATCAAGCTCAAAGATCGCACTACGCATTCCGATTTTGTTGAAAAGCTGCTGTCGCGGGAAAGCCCAGTAATCCCGGTCGGAGGCAAAAGTTTGACGTAAGGCCAAACAAGCGATATTGGCGGTTCCTGAGGAATAATACCAAAGTGAGTCAGGGCGACAAACCGCTTCGCGTTCCAAAGCATAAGCCCCCATATCACCTTCCTTGTGTAACATGACAGTAACATCAGACAACGCTCCGTAGTCTTCATTCCATTCGAGGCCGGAATTCATATGCATCAGGTTATTCATGGTAATCGTCTTTGGCTTACCAATCGTCCAGCTGGCAAACGACAAGGGCTTATTGATATCCAGATCACCTTGCTTCACGCGGATGCCAATTAAGGCATTCGTAAAACTCTTCGCCATCGACCAACTAAGGAAACGTGTTTTTGGGGAGAAGTCGCGACGGTAAACTTCGGCCACTGGTTGGCCCTTGTAAACAATCATCAAGGCAAAAGTACCTTTAAACGGAATAGTGTCCGACATCACTTTCGATACCGCCTGATTCAACTTCCCAGGATCAATTCCTGAAGGAATCGTATCTGCCACAACATCGCCCATTGGCCATGCAATTGTATCCGGATTTTCAGGCACAACCGGCACCTTTGGATAATCTCGTCCAAGGATTTCCTTCTCGGGGTAACCTTCGACAAGCGTACAACCGAACCCATCAATATATACTGCCTTGGATTTCCCCCAAAGAAAACGGGAAATAACCTCTTTCTTTACCGTATCCACTTTATTCCGGGTAAATTGAATGACCGAAAAATCCAGGTCTTCAGCTTCAAGAGATTCCTGCGTTCGCCCGCCTAAAAACACACCCGATGCCAGATTTTTTGCAGCATAACCTGTAATAACAGGCATCACCTTGTTCAGGTAAAAGCCTCCTAAAATCAGGATGAAAAGGATAGCAAAGAGGAGAATTCGTTTTTTCATGGATAGGATGATTGTTTGATTGGAATAAATATATGCCTATTTACACAAAATTTATTCATCCTTAGCGACAAAAAAAGGTTGTCTCTTCGCAGAAACAACCTTATCCTAATTTATTCAATTTTCAACTTAGTTGGCAGAAGTAGCCACTTCCTTATCAACATTGGTTCCTGTTTTTACCAAAGTCATTTCGTCGATCAGGTTTTTGGCTCCGGCGAATTTGTCGATCGTCCACAGAACAAAGCGGATATCAACACAAATACACTTTTGCAATTCCGGCTCGAAAGCGATATCACCACTCATTGCTTCCCAGTTTCCGTCAAATGCCAGGCCAATCAACTGTCCCTTACCGTTGATGACAGGGCTACCTGAATTACCACCGGTAATATCGTTGTTGGTTGTAAAACAAGTGATCAATTCACCATTCTTATCCGCATAATCACCAAAATCGTGTGCATAATACAACTCTTTTAAACGAGCAGGCACATCAAATTCATCATCGCCCGGAATTTCTTTTTCAATATACCCTTTTATGGTTGTATAGTAGTTGTAACGAACACCATCGCGAGGCACATAATCGCCAACTGTACCATAAGTTAAACGCATGGTGCTATTTGCATCGGGGTAGAATTTACGATCTTTCTGCATATCCATCAGGGCAGCAACAAACAAACGGCGGCCTTTCTTCAAATCAGCGGAAGTTTGATTTACCAACGTACTCAACATGGTTGCCTCACGGAAAATACTTTCTGAAATTTGGAAGGCAGGATCTTTATCCAATGTTTTTAAGTTTGGTTTATCCAGGAAGGCTTCAAGCTTTTCCGGGTCGGCCAACACGGTCTTTTTAAACACTTCAGCCATATAGCTGGCAGCATCACCTTTGTATTTCTTGTCCAATTCGGCAAAGAAAGAAGGGTAAAATGCCGTATCAACATTCTTTTTATAAACGTCGATCATTGCTGCAGCTACCTTTTCGTCAGTTGGTGCATTATAATCCTTGAAATATTCATCCATCCGCGCCTTGATCCGAGCAACATTTGCATTGATCCGGTCTTGGCTGGCTCCCGACTTCAAAGCCTCATGCAAACCTTTAAGGCTCATTCCAAAAGCAAAGATTTCCGGTCCGCGGAACATCGTTTCCATCAGGTATTCGGTAGCAACATCATCACGTTGCTCCTTGTAAGAATTTTCAATCAGGCTCAATGCCTGTCCATATTTCGCTTTACGTTCTTCACTTTGGTTAATCCATTTTGTCAACTCTGCCTCGAGTGCTTTTTTCTTATCAACTACATGCAGTGCTTCCAACCCTTTATTTTGGCCAATGCTGTATTTGTAGTAGTTCGAGCTACGTGCATATTTTGAAGCATACTGAATATTGGCTTTTTGGCTGCTGTTCATATACTCCTTCAGAATAGCCAACTTCACCGAGCGGGCATTGATCCGTACCGGGTTAGTGACATTCATGGTATATTCAACTCCAAATGATGACTTATAACGGTTTGTACGGCCCGGGTAACCCATTACCATGGTAAAATCGCCCTGCGAAATACCATCCAGAGAGATTGGCAGGAAATGTTTTGGAGTATAAGGAACATTATCCGGAGAATAATCGGCTGGTTTACCATCCGGACTACAGTAGACACGGAAGATCGAAAAGTCACCTGTGTGACGAGGCCACATCCAGTTATCGGTGTCGCCACCGAATTTACCGATTGATGCCGGTGGTGCTCCAACCAAACGCACATCGCGGAATGTTTCGTAAACGAATAAGAAATATTGATTGCCTTCGAAAAGCGGCTGCACACGTGCCTCATAGTCAGTATCGGCACTTGCTTCTTTCTGAATTTCAAAAGCTGCTTTCTGAATTTTCTCGTTTCTCTCGTTGTCAGTCATGTCCGAAGTAACATCTTTCAATACGCGGTCTGTCACATCTTCCATCCGAATCAGGAAGGAAACTGTTTTCCCGGGATTTGGCAATTCTTCGTCCATCGATTTGGCCCAAAAACCATCTTTCAGGTAATCGTGCTCAACCGAGCTATGTTCTTGTATTTCACCATAACCACAGTGGTGGTTGGTTAACAATAAACCTTTCGGTGAAACTAACTCAGCGGTACATGAACCATGATCCAACGCTACAACAGCGTCTTTCAGGCTCGATTTATTAATGCTGTAGATATCGTCGGCGCTTAGTTTGCAACCCATTTTTTGCATGTCAACGATGTTCAATTTCTGAATCAAGGCCGGCAGCCACATCCCCTCATCGGCACGAGCAGTCACCTGTAAAAGTGCGAAAGCGACTACTGCAAGAAATAATCTCTTCATTCTATACTTTCAATTTTTAGTGTCCAAAGACGTCAAAGTTAATCTTAATTAGCAATAAAACAGGCTCTATCCATTTAGAACTGTTTTAAATCACGAGACATCAGTACCGATATTTTCGAATCATTACAGATTAAATTCATCAAATCTCCTAATCATCCAAGCCAAACAAATGAATGCCGGCCAATTGAAATTCAGAATCAGCATACTATCAGTTTTTAAGAAAAACTTTTCACCGTTTTAAAAATCCCTATCTTTGCGCCAAAATTTGAAAAACATGGAAGCTAAAGTAAGGGTACGTTTTGCACCTAGTCCAACCGGACCATTACACATGGGTGGTGTTCGCACAGCCTTGTTCAATTATTTATTTGCCAAAAAATTGGGCGGTGATTTTTTACTTCGTATTGAAGATACCGATCAAACAAGATATGTTCCCGGAGCCGAAGACTACATCATTGAGTCGTTAAAATGGTGTGGTCTGGTACCCGATGAGGGTGCTGGTTTTGGTGGCGAATACGGTCCTTACCGTCAGAGTGAGCGCAAAGAGATCTACCGCCAGTATGCCGACCAACTGGTTGAAAGCGGCAATGCTTACTATGCATTCGATACCCCTGAAGAGTTGGATGTACTTCGCAAGGAAGCTGAAGAGAACAAAACCGTTTTCTCTTACGACCTGCACACTCGCAACAAGCTCAACAACTCGCTGACACTTTCAGCTGAAGGGGTTCAGCAGAAGATTGCCAATGGCGATGCCTGGGTTATTCGGTTTAAAATGCCCGAAGATGTTGATGTTATTGAAAAAGACCTGATTCGTGGTGAAGTAAAATTCAACACCAATCAGTTAGATGATAAAGTTCTTTATAAGGCGGATGGCATGCCAACCTATCACCTGGCCAACGTTGTAGACGATCACCTGATGAAAATCACCCATGTCATTCGCGGTGAAGAGTGGTTACCGTCGATGCCGTTGCACGTGCTGTTGTACGAAGCATTAGGCTGGACTGAGCGTCCGCAGTTTGCACACTTACCGTTGATTTTAAAACCAACCGGAAAAGGAAAGCTGAGCAAGCGCGATGGCGATAAAATGGGTTTCCCTGTATTCCCCTTATTGTGGAAAGATCCGAAAACGGGCGATCTGTCTCGTGGTTACCGCGAGGATGGCTACTTCCCCGAAGCTTTTGTAAACCTGCTGGCTTTATTGGGATGGAATGCCGGAACAGAGCAGGAATTCTTTAGCATGGAAGAGCTGATCGAGAACTTCAGCCTTGAACGCGTGGTCAAATCAGGAGCCCGCTTCGATCCGGAGAAGGCCAAATGGTTTAACCGTCATTATCTGCAACAAAAATCAGATGAAGAACTGGCTAAGCTATTCCAACCGATTTTGACGGAAAAAGGCATTACTGCTGACGAAACGAAAGTTACCCGCGTTGTAGGATTGATTAAAGAACGTTGCGAGTTTGCATACGACTTCTGGGAACAAGGAAACTACTTTTTCCAGGCACCGGAAAACTACGACGAGAAAACAGTGAAGAAAAAATGGAAGGCTGAAACGCCAGCTATGTTGACTGAAATCGTAGAAATGTTGCAAAACATCGAAAACTGGGAAGCCGCCGCAGTTAAAGAGCAATTCTCAGCATTTATGACTGAAAAAGGATGGGGATTTGGTGTTGTTATGGCTCCAATTCGCCTGACGCTTGTGGGTAGTGCTCAAGGTGTCGACTTATTTGATATATTTGAGCTGATCGGCAAGGATGAAACCATCAGTCGCATCGAAAAAGCAATTCAGGCTATTCAGTAGATAGCTGCAATCTTAAGTATTAAAACACAAAAGATGCCAGTCTCATTCCGTGACTGACATCTTTTTTTTTGCACTATGTCAACAAATAAACAACTATTTCATCTTTTCAAGATACAGCTTCCTCAACTCTTCCAGGTAATCTAAAGTCAGCTTGCTCGAGTAAATCCGCACAAACTCGTGCAACTGTCCGTTGTGCATAAAGGCACCAACAGCAGCATCAAACTTACTTTCTTCCCAGTTATATTTCACCCGGTTGGTTAAGGCGTTAAAATCATCCCAGTTTAATTCTTTCGGTAGCTCAATATAAGCGTGATTTTCTTCCTTATTGTCCAGGTAAATACCTTCAGCCATTTGCGTCATATTAAAAAATTTCACCACCTTAATATGCGCCACCCCTTCAAAGCCGCGTTTGGTCTTCATCATAAAATGAATACCCTGGTCGTTGTAGGCTTCCTGTAAATCACCAATCAAATCATAGCGGTTCAGGTGTCTTACACGAAGTACATTATATGATGTATCGACAAAGCGCAGAAAGCCTTTACCGGCATCAAATTTCTCCTTAAAAATTTTCTCCACCTTATTGGTTGCCCGAATAATATCAATTAACGGATATTGTTCCTGCAGAGCCAGGTACATGTAAATCGGATTAACGCCAAAGGGTGTTTCGTGATAATAACCAGGAAATGGTTCCAGCGCTTCAAAAACCAAGGTTCCGGTTTGAACTTTATCGTCTATTGTCTGAACGGTTTCTTGTTTCCTTATCGTTCCGAAAACTTCAATTGCATTTGTTGATTCCATATCTCAAATTTTACGGGATTGCTTATCTTCGTCAACAGATTTCCAATCATGACAGCTGACAATTATTTTCATCTCGACCCTATTGGCAAGGTTCAACTATTAAAGAACACTCGTTCCCGACGAATTCGTCTGCGCGTTAAACCCGACGGAAATGTTCAGGTCTCAATGCCCACTTTAGCCTCCGAACAAAAAGCGCTTGACTTTGTCAAGTCTAAAGTCGATTGGATACTTAAACAACAACAAGATATTAAAGCTGGTTTAACTATCTTCAGTCCGACAAGCTGTTTTAAAACAAAGTTTCACGAATTAAAAATAATTCCTGTTGAACGCAATCGAGTTTCAGGGATGGTTGGCAAGGGAATCATTCAAATCAATATTCCGATAAATAAGAACCACGAACATCCCGAAATTCAACAGTTTATACGGAATGCGCTGATACAGGTTATGCGACAGGAAGCAAAAGCTTACCTTCCTGCACGGACTTTAGAACTCGCAAGGTTACATAAATTTGACTTTGAAAATGTGTTTGTAAAACATGTAAAAAGTCGCTGGGGAAGTTGTTCTTCGACCAATAATATTAACCTGAACCTGCATTTGATGCGACTCCCCGACCGGTTAATCGACTATGTAATTTTACACGAGCTAAGCCATACGGTAGAGAAAAACCATGGTCCCGGTTTCTGGAAATTGCTCGAAAAGGTATACCCGGGAGCCCGAAAACTGGATAAAGAAATGAATCAATTTCATGTCGATATTTATTAAATCGACCGAAACGTACAAATGATGATGAACTGGAACAAACTGATATCAACCCGACGACTGGGATCGTTACCCCCAACGGATGAAAACGACAAGTATAACCGTACGCAGTTTCAACGCGACTACGACCGGATTATCTTCTCGTCTCCATTCCGACGTATGCAAAACAAAACCCAGGTTTTCCCGCTGCCGGGCAGCATTTTTGTGCACAACCGGTTGACCCACTCTCTGGAGGTTGCCAGCGTGGGGCGTACCCTTGGAAGCATATTAGCTGAACAACTCCATAAGCAAGGTGAGGATCATCCACTGATCTACGAGCTGGGCGCTGTGGTTTCGGCCGGATGTTTGGCACACGACATGGGCAACCCACCATTTGGTCATGCCGGTGAAGAAGCTATTTCGAACTTCTTCACCAATGGAAACGGGAAAGATCTGCAAAGCAAAGTTACCCCTGCCGAGTGGAGCGATTTCACTTATTTCGATGGGAATGCCAACGCCCTGCGTTTACTGAGCCACCAATTTAAAGGACGACGCGATGGCGGCTTTGCCCTCACCTACACGACCCTGTCGTCCTTTGTGAAATATCCGTACGAATCGATTGGCGTAACCAAACCCAAGTTTGGCTTCTTTCAATCGGAAAAAGAATTGTACCGGGGAATTGCCGAGGAACTGGAACTGAAGAAAACAGAGAACGATCCCCTGAAATATGTACGCCACCCGCTGGTTTATTTGGTTGAAGCGGCCGACGATATCTGCTACCAGATTATGGATATGGAAGATGCCCACAAGTTGAAAATCATTCCTTACAATACGATCATTGAGTTGTTCCGCAACTTTTACGACCCGGTGAGCGACAAAGCCATTCTGGCCAAGATTGATCAGAACTTTAAAATCGTAACCGACCCTAACGAGCAAGTGGCTTACCTGCGCGCCTCAGTTATTAATAAACTGGTGAAGGAATGTATTGCTGTGTACGAGGACAATATGGAGTCGATCATGAGCGGGACCTTCAACACAGCACTCATCAAAAAAATAAGCGGTTCGTCGAAAAAAGCCATGGATGTCATTCAGCCCTTATCGGTTGAAAAGATTTACCGAGACCGCTCAGTAATTGAAATTGAGGTAGCCGGTTACAAGATTCTGGGAACCCTTCTCGAGGAGTTTATCCAGGCTGTGCTAACACCGAAGGCAGGTTTGTCGAGACGCTTGCTGTCACTCATGCCGGCACAATACCGCGGCGACCATCAAACCGACTACGAAAAAATTCAATCGGTTATCGACTTTGTTTCAGGCATGACCGACCTGTTTGCCTTAGATCTGTACCGCAAGATCAAGGGTATTAATTTGCCGGGGATTGGGTAAAAACAGAAGACGCTCCGAGGAATTTACCCCAAAATCTCCTGTAGGGGACTTTACTTCGGCATTTCAATGCACGAAATCACAAGTTGGTAGTCCTTGTTTGTTTTCTCTTTAGGGAGCCAGAGGGTGAAACAAGAACAGTCAATTGTATTCAAACATCCTACACAAAAAGAGGAAAGCCAACTCAGTTGACTTTCCTCTTTTATATTTTCAAACCCGTAGAAGGGCCTATTTGCCGATCTCACTCTTCAACAGACTCACATTATTTTTCAAGCGTTCGATGGTTTCATCTTTTTCTTTCCCCTCAACTTTCAGTTTCTGAATGTCGGTCTTCAGCTGCGAAATCTGTTGCATCTGGGCTTCATAAATACCGTTTTTCTGTTCCAGCTTTTGGTTCAGGCTCTCCATCGTAGACTGGTCACGGTTGTATTTAAATTTCAGATCGCTCAGCTCATCCTTGGTCTGTTTCAGATCGTTCGACAAGTTCTGATTTTCCGTTTTCAAATCGGCAAGCGTGCCTTTGCTCTTCTCCATTTCGTCGTTCATGCGGCGCTTTTCGTATTCGAAAGCATACATCTTTTCTTCAATCGTAGCATCCTTATCCTGTACATTTGATTTCAGATCGTTAATCTGCCCGTTCAAATTGATAATGGTTTGATCTTTTTGCGCATTGCTGGCCATCAGGTCTTTCTTCATCGCCTCATAATCGGCAATCATTTTAGCAATACGCTGATCCTTGTCTTCATTTTCACTGGTTAACTCACGCACCCGCTTTTCGGCACGCAATTTGGACGACTCCATGTCCAGGTATTTCTTTTTGGAAACGCAACCGGCCAAAACAACAGCCAAGAGGGTTACTAGGATTAAGATTCTGTTTGTTTTCATGTTTCTAAGAATTTTTCTAAGTTCGGGAAACAAATCAACGCCCCGCAATTGTTAATTTTAGCTTGTTTGTTTTTAGTTCCGAAAAGGCGTTATCAAAAAGATTGAACTAAAGTAGGAAAAATACTACAAAATTAAAGCCAAAGCTGCGGGAAGCTTTTCCGCTCTTCAAGCTAAAACTGATACAAACAACAGAAAACAAGAACAACATGAAACGAATACTCTTCCTTTTTTCATTGCTGATTGCGATATCCGCGCAGGCACAAAACAAAGTTATTAAAGGGCGAATTGTTGATGCCGCCAGCCAAGCCGGAATTGCATATACCAACATTGGTATTGATGGTACTTTTTACGGAACAGCCAGCGATGCCGATGGTTATTTTGAGTTGAAGCTGCCGGACGAATTTCAAAATCAAACGCTGTATGTCTCGGCCGTGGGTTACGAAAACCAAAGTATGCCGGTGAGCGACCTGCTGCAGAAAGATTTCACCCGCATTGCACTAACCGAACAAACTTATAGCATTGAAGGGATTGATGTAGCGGCTCAGTCGCGCGTGTTGTACCGCATCATCCGAACTGCTGCCGAGCGGGTGCCGCAAAACTACCAGATTGGTCCGGTGGGACTAACGTTCCACTACCTGGGCAAAACGATGGTGAACGACTCGACCACCAACATCCGCGAAGCGATTGTTGATGTAACCGATGCCGACGGCTACAGCCAGCCGGGCGTGCAGGACGCCTACGGCAACCGGAACTTCCGCTTTACTGAGGTGAATAAAAACTTCGATTCATACTCGTTTCCGGAAGGCAATGCCGGTTTCGACGAACTGTTGGAGCAGGATCTGGCTCGCCTTGGAAATACCATTTTCAACGAAAAGCTGATTAACGACTACGACCTTCACCTGGACGGCATTAGTGCCTACCAAGGCGACTCAGTTTGGATTATCTCCTATAAACCAACCAAGCTTGACCTGGCCCATACCGGCGATTATTACGCCACAAAAATGGAGGGTAAACTGTATATTCTGAAAAGTAATTATGCACTGGTACGCAGCGAATGTTTGATTGAAGCCAGCAAAAACAATCCCCAAAACCGCAGTTTATACACCGAAGGTAAAGCCGAACAAAATGTGCAATACCACCTGACAACCTTATACCAGCGCTACGGCGGTAAGTACCTGGTAAGCTATATCGATCAGGATAAAAACTTTACCAATGCCAATGGTCAGGCGATTAAACTGTCGCGCAAAGCAGCCCTGCTCGACTTTCAGCCATCGCCCAAATTGCTGACCGACCGTAGCTATTTCGAGGATACCAAGTACAACGAAAAGTTCTGGAACGGTTTTCATTCCAAAAAGAAATTATAAGCCAGCTCTACTGACCGGGTGACT
>NZ_JBZQJF010000223.1:0-13612 GCF_059905295.1 Mangrovibacterium sp. | reverse complement strand
CCGTGAATATCATTTTTCGCGTAACGGTGATCGCTTCGGTTGGGTGAAAGGAAAAAATGGCAAATGGAGTTTGAATCTGTTCATTGAAGGTGGTCGTGTAAAAGATACCGATTCGTTGAAATTGAAAACAGCGCTTCGTGAGGTTGCCGAAGCAGTTGATGCACAGTTTATCCTGACTGGAAATCAGAACCTGATTATTGCAAATACGGACGAAAAAGAAAAGGTGTCAACAATCCTGCGCAAATATGGAGTTTGGCCTCTTCAACTTTCCGGGTTACGGCAAAATTCGATTGCCTGTGTTGCGCTGAATACTTGTAGCCTGGCATTTGCTGAGGCCGAACGTTACCTGCCTGATTTGATGAGTAAAATTGAAGAAATACTGGATGAGTATGGCTTGCTAAAAGAAGAAATTGTCATCCGGATGACCGGTTGCCCAAACGGTTGTGGTCGGCCTTACCTGGCTGAAATCGGTTTTATTGGTAAAGCTCCCGGACGCTATAACTTATACCTGGGAGGAAATAGAAATGGTACCCGCTTAAATGCACTCTATAAAGAAACGCTTTCCGAAGAAGAGATTTTAAAGGAACTAAGACTGATAATTGCTGATTATGCCAAAGAGCGTAACGAAGGCGAAGGCTTGGGCGATTTTGTGGTTCGGAAAGGATATGTGAGAGAAATAGTTCATGGAAAAGAATTTAAACATTGATGTTATGGAATTACCTTCAGTATTTATCGGAAGAAGTTTGTCGGAAAAAACGCGCCAATGGTTGAAAAGTCAACCAGTTAAGTTTATTGAACAACCGATGTTTCGCATCCAGTTTCGTAAACCAAAGTCAGAATTGCTCGATTTGGTCAAAGATAAACCGCTTAGTATTGTAGTAACGAGTGGTTCTGCAGCTCACTGGTTGGTTCGTTTTCAAAAGTATTTTGGCGTGGAAGCAAGTCACGAGGTGTACTGCCTGAGTTTAAAACAGGAAAATATTTTGAAGGAAGCATGGACGCATGTTTTTCGCTCCTCTGATCCGAACATCTTCTCCTTGAGTGAGCTCTTGGTAAAACAGAATAGTGGGAAGCAAGTCGTTTACCTTCGCGGGGATAAACCGCTGAACGACCTGTACCAACAGTTATTCAGTGCCGGAATTCAGCCACTCGAAATGGAAGTGTATAAAAATACCCCTATTGAAAAATGGTTAAATCAAAGTTTTGATGCTTACTTGTTTTTCAATCCGAAATCCATTGAGACTTATAAAGCTTCAGGAAATTTTCCTTCTCCAAACGGACAAATCATGGCTGTTGGCGATAAAACGGCCATGATGGCATGGAAGGTTTTTCCAAACGAGGTGAATGTTTCCAGTGAACAGGAAGAACTTTCGTTTGTGCAATTCTCCATTCACCGGCTTCAACAAAAATTGAGTGAACCCGAATTTAGAGGTATGGCTACCGATTGGGAGTAGAAGGCGATTTTATACGGTGTAAAAGAAAATAGAGAAGCTTTAAGCGAGCAGGCACAACCAGTTGGCAATAGTTTTGTTATAAGTTCAAATGATGCGAACAGTTTCAATATTAGGAGTCGGCTGGTTGGGCTTACCTTTAGCCCGGAAATTAATAAGCAGTGGTTACCAGGTTAAAGGATCGGTAACCTCGGTCGAGAAGATGGAGTTGTTGCAACAAGCGGCGATTTGGCCATTTCAGGTTATTGTAAGTTCTGATGGACTGTTCCTAAACGATTCCACTTTCTTTAATACAGATATATTAATCATAGCTATTCCGCCGCGTCGGATACCGGATATCGAGACTGTGTTTTCGGCCCAAATCAAACATTTAATTGCTTACCTGGAAAATACCGGGGTGAAAAAGATTCTCTTTATTTCGTCCACATCGGTTTATCCGGAATCGGGGGGCCTTGCCAGGGAGATTGATGTTTTGTTGCCGGAGAAAGGATCCGGAAAGGCTTTGCTTGATGCGGAGAATCAATTTCGACTGAATCGTCATTTTGAAACAACCATTCTCCGTTTTGGTGGATTGATCGGAGCAGATCGAAATCCAGCCCGTTTTTTAACGCGCAAAAAAACTGCGGTAGACGGTAACAAGCCGGTTAACCTGATTCATCAGGATGATTGTATTGAAATTATTAAAGAGATTATCCGTCAGAATGCCTGGGGAGAAACATTTAATGCTTGTTGTCCGGAACATCCTACCCGAAAGGAGTTTTATCAGAAGGCTTCAGAGGTTTCCGGAATTCCGGCACCTGATTTTAGGAATAGCAATGAGCCTTTCAAAATTGTTGACAGCCGGAAATTGATACGCTATCTCGATTACAAATTTAAATATCCCAGTCCACTGGATTACCTAAAGACCTCCATTTAAGTTTAGTTTTTAAGAGCAGACCAGAATGGTTTTGCTATATATATAATAGTATCATGTTGAAAGAACATTTGATTTCGATTGTTGGTGCTGGTCCGGGAGATCCGGATTTGCTGACCGTAAAAGCTTTGCGCCGTATCCAGACGGCTGATGTGATTTTGTATGACGCGCTGCATGGCGATGAGGTCCTTCAGATGGCATCAGAACGTGCACTGAAAATATATGCAGGCAAGCACTACCAGGATGGGCAGCACCAAACGGAGCGACAGGATAAAATTCATGCTCAGCTGAAGCAGTATGCTTTGCAGGGGCTAAACGTTGTTCGCCTGAAAGCCGGTGATCCCTTTATCTTTGGGCGTGGTGCCGAAGAGCTGGAGTTTTGTTTGTCTGAGAATTTGAATGTAGAGGTGGTCCCCGGAATTACTTCTGGATTGGCAGCTGCAACTGCATTTCATATTCCTGTTACGCTGCGGGGGGAAAATAGTATGGCTCTTTTTTATACAGGGCATAAGCGGAACGGTGGTTTTGATGACATTGAAACCGTCGCTTCTGTCTTAAAAGCCAATGCGCCGGTGATGGTTTACATGGGATTGAAGAATTTGCAGTTGTTGACAGCAGCATTAACAGATAATGGGGTTCATGCACATACACCTTTGCAAATTGCAAGTAGAGTGGGGCATCCCGACCAGCAAATTTTCTCAACCTGTTTCGATGATTTGGCTAATTTTTTAGCTGATAACGATCCTCCAATGCCGGCTGTTATTTTAATGGGAACTCATGCAACACCTGTTTTGGGTGTAAATTAGGGTACTTTTAATCTGTGCAATCGATTGAATACTAGTAGCCGTGCCTTCTGTTGCTTTTTAATCATTGCAGCTATTTCTTATTTTTACTAATTATAAATAGCAGGGATTGTTTGATTTTGTTATCTCTGGATTGCAAAATATTTGTTTTTCTGTCTACTTTTGTTTGCATAAATAACAAAAAAGGATGGAAAACCTGCTTCAGACACACCAATTATTAAGCGATACTCCAAAGGAGTTCCTGCGTAGGGGACTTATGGATGAGATTGATTGGTCTGAACGCTTAATCAGTATTAAAGGTTTCCGTGGTGTTGGGAAGACGACTTTTCTTTTGGATATCGTAAAGGAACGGTTCCACGACGACAAGTCTTGTCTGTATGTCAATCTCAATAACTTCTACTTTACGAAGCGGAAAATTTACAATTTTGCCGACGAATTCTACAAAAAAGGCGGTAAAGTTCTTATTTTGGATCAAATTCATAAGTATCCGGAATGGGACGTTGAGTTGCGTGATTGCTACTATAATTTTCCTGAACTCCAAATCATTTTTTCATCTTCACCAGTTTTACGGGTCATCGAAGGACACGATGAGTTAAAAGGAATTGTAAAAGTTTACCACCTGGTAGGCTTGTCGTTTCGCGAATATTTGAATTACAAAGGAGACTTCAATTTTAAACCGTATAAATTGGAAGAGATCCTGACAAATCATCGCGAAATTGCTGCTGAGATTACCAACGATGTAAAACCGCTGGCCTATTTTAACGAGTATCTCGAAACGGGCTATTATCCTTATTTTCTGAACAGCAAATCGTTTTATCGCGAGTCGCTGTTGAAACACGTCAATCTGGCTTTAGAGATTGATGTGACTTATTTGAATCAAATTGAATTAAAATATTTACCGAAGCTGCGTAAACTGTTACAGATTATTTGCAGCCAGGTACCATTTTCACCTAATATAAGTAAGTTGAGTGTTGATGTTGAAACATCGCGCGCAACCATTATGAATTACCTGCGCTACCTGAAAAATGCGCGGTTAATCAACTTATTATATTCAAATGGTGATGAAGACCAGTTGAAAAAGCCTGATCTGGTTTATGCCCACAATACCAATATTTTGTATGCTGTTGATCCGGAAAATATTAATAACCGGAATTTACGGACAACCTTCTTTTACAATCAGTTGAATTTTCATCATGTGGTGAAAAGTTCGGACAAAGCTGATTTTAAAATTGATGGCCAGTACGAATTTATTGTGGGCGGAAAATATACCGAACCGGTCGATGATGACAGCTATGCGGCTGCCGATATGATTGAAGAGGGCAGAGATAATATTATTCCGCTTTGGCTTTTCGGCTTTTTGTATTGAGATAATTTGAGAATTGAAATAAATAAATTGTAAAAACTAACTTGAATAAAAATGGCAAAACAAAAGAAGTTTGTTACATGTGACGGTAACTACGCAGCAGCGTATATGAGTTACATGTTCAGTGAAGTTGCCTGTATTTATCCTATTACTCCGTCATCAACAATGGCTGAGTATGTTGATGAATGGGCTGCAAAAGGAATGAAAAACTTGTTCGGACGTCCTGTACGTTTGGCTGAAATGCAATCAGAAGCAGGTGCTGCAGGTGCTGTTCACGGTGCATTACAATCAGGTGCATTAACATCTACTTACACTGCTTCTCAGGGGTTGTTGTTAATGATCCCTAACATGTATAAGATTGCAGGTGAATTATTGCCTACAGTTTTCCACGTAAGTGCTCGTGCATTAGCATCTCACGCTTTGAACATTTTCGGTGATCACTCTGATGTGTACGCTGCTCGTCAAACTGGTTTCGCTATGTTGGCTGCCGGTTCAGTACAGGAAGAAATGGACTTGGCTGGTGTTTCTCACTTGGCTACGTTGAAATCTCGCGTACCTTTCTTGTCTTTCTTCGACGGATTCCGTACTTCTCACGAGATTCAAAAAATCGAGTACTTAGATACTGAAGACATTCGTCCGTTGGTTGATATGGACTTAATCCAGGCTTTCCGCGATCGCGCATTGAATCCTGAAACTCCGGTAACTCGTGGTACTGCACAAAACCCTGATATCTTCTTCCAGGCTCGCGAAGCTTGTAACCCATTCTACGATGCAGTTCCTGATATCGTTGAAGGTTATATGGCTGAAATCAGCAAATTGACTGGTCGTGAATATCACCCGTTCAACTACTATGGTGCTGAAGATGCTGAAAACATCATTATCGCTATGGGGTCTGTAACTGAAACAATCAAAGAAACGATCGATTACCTGGCTACTCAAGGTCAAAAAGTTGGTTTGATGTCAGTTCACCTGTATCGTCCGTTCAGCGCTAAATACTTCATGGATGCTCTTCCTAAATCAGTGAAACGTATCGCTGTTTTGGATCGCAGTAAAGAACCTGGAGCTAATGGCGAACCATTGTACCTGGATGTAAAAGACTTGTTCTACGGAAAAGAAAATGCTCCTGTAGTTGTTGGTGGTCGTTACGGTTTAGGTTCAAAAGATACAACTCCTTCTCAAATCCTGGCTGTTTACGAAAACCTGGAAATGAGCGAGCCTAAAAACGGTTTCACTTTAGGTATCAAAGACGACGTGACTTTCAAATCACTTCCTTTGAAAGCTGAAATCAAAATTTCTCCTGAAAATATCTACGAAGCTAAATTCTACGGTTTAGGTTCTGACGGTACTGTAGGTGCGAACAAAAACTCAATCAAAATCATCGGTGGATCTACTGACAAATACTGTCAAGGTTATTTCGAGTACGACTCTAAGAAATCAGGTGGTTTCACATGTTCTCACTTGCGTTTCGGCGATAGCCAAATCCGTTCAACTTATTTGGTTACAACACCTGACTTCGTTGCTTGCCACGTTCCTGCTTACCTGCACCTTTACGATGTATTGAAAGGTCTGAAAAAAGGCGGTTCTTTCTTGTTGAACTCGATCTGGGACGAAGAAGAAACTAAAAAACGTTTACCAGATCACATGAAACGTTATCTGGCTGAAAACGAAATCAAATTCTATATCATCAACGGTACTAAACTGGGTGAAGAACTTGGTTTGGGAACCCGTACAAACACCATCATGCAATCTGCATTCTTCAAAATTACCGGCGTAATTCCTTACGAACAAGCTGTTGAAGAAATGAAGAAAGCAATCGTAAAATCTTACGGTAAAAAAGGTGAGAAAATCGTTAACATGAACTACGCTGCTGTTGACGCTGGTGGTGTTAACGTAACTGAAGTAGCTGTTCCTGCTGAATGGAAAGATATCAAATTGGAAGAAGAAGTTGCTGCCACTGACCGTCCTGAATATATCAGCAAATTTGTTGATGTAATCAACGCTCAAAAAGGTAACGACCTTCCTGTATCTACTTTCGTAGGTTACGAAGACGGTACATTCGAGCAAGGTACTTCTGCTTTCGAAAAACGTGGTATCGCTGTTAACGTTCCTGAATGGCAAGCTGACAACTGTATCCAATGTAACCAATGTGCTTACGTTTGTCCTCACGCTGCTATTCGTCCGTTCCTGATGACAAAAGAAGAAGTTGAAGCTGCTCCTGCCGGTACTGAAACTCGCGTAGCTACTCCAACAAAACAATTCGACGGATTAAGCTTCCGCATCCAGGTTTCAGTAAACGACTGTACTGGTTGTGGTAACTGTGCTGACGTTTGTCCTGCCAAAACAAAAGCTTTGGAGATGAAGCCTCTTGGTACTCAGGAAGCTGAATCTACTCGTTGGGAGTACATGGCGAAAAATGTTACTTACAAAGAAACTGTTGTTGACAAAAACAAATCAGTTAAAAACTCTCAGTTTGCTCAACCATTATTCGAGTTCTCTGGTGCTTGTGCTGGTTGTGGTGAAACTCCATATGTGAAATTGATCACTCAATTGTACGGTGAGCGTATGATGGTTGCCAACGCTACAGGTTGTTCTTCAATCTATGGTGGTTCAGCTCCTTCAACTCCTTACTGCAAACACAACCAAAGTGGTCACGGTCCTGCTTGGGCTAACTCATTGTTCGAAGACAACGCAGAATACGGTTTCGGTATGGCTGAAGGTGTAAGCGCTCAACGCGATCGCATTGAAGTTGTAATGAAAGAAGCTATTGCTGCTGGTGTTAGCGACGATGTTGCTGCTGCATTCAACGCTTGGATGGAAGCCAAAGAAGACGGCGAAAAAACTGATGAAGTTTCTAAAGCAGTACTTGCTGTATTGGAAGGAAACGATGCGGAATATGCTAAAACAATCTTAGGCCTGAAAAAATACCTGGCTAAAAAATCAGTTTGGGTATTCGGTGGTGACGGATGGGCATACGACATCGGTTACGGTGGTTTAGATCACGTATTGGCTTCAGGTGAAGATGTAAACGTATTGGTAATGGATACTGAGGTTTACTCAAACACTGGTGGTCAGGCATCTAAATCAACTCCGGTTGGTGCTGTTGCTAAATTCGCTGCTTCAGGTAAGAAGGTACGCAAAAAAGATTTGGGAATGATGGCCATGTCTTACGGTTACGTATATGTAGCACAAGTTGCTATGGGTGCTAACCAAGGTCAATACCTGAAAGCTTTGCGTGAAGCTGAAGCTTACCCAGGACCATCATTGATCATCGCTTATTCTCCTTGTATCAACCACGGTTTGCGTGCAAGCATGGGTAGATCACAAGAAGAAGAGAAAAAAGCTGTTGACGCTGGTTACTGGCATATGTATCGCTTCAACCCAATGTTGGAAGCTGAAGGTAAAAACCCATTCACTCTGGATTCAAAAGAACCTGATTGGAGCAAGTTCCAAGACTTCCTGAAGGGTGAGGTTCGTTACACTTCATTGATGAAATCATTCCCAGAGCAAGCTGCTGAATTGTTTGCTGCTGCTGAAGAAAATGCAAAATGGCGTTTGGCTGGTTACAAACGTTTGGCTGCAATGGACTTCTCTGCTGCAAAAGAAGAAGCTTCTGCTGAATAAAAAACCACTCATTATATGGCAAAAGCCACTGTCTGAAAAGATAGTGGCTTTTCTTTTGCGTCTAACTATTGCCTGGAAATAGCCTTGGTGACAGGTCATCCCTTTTAGGGTGATACACAGTTGTACTTATATGAGTCAATCTTACTAATTAATGTTCATATCTTAGCTTTAGGGGATTAAATCTGACCAAAATGCTTACCAATCTTAAACCCAATGCTGATGATCATTTAATTTAAATAATCAATCTTTAAGATTGCCTTCAACTTTTATAAGTTTGGAATTACTATTATTAAGATATATTACTTTTTGAGTGAGATTTGATAGTTAATTTGTGAGATTGAATAATAAATAGGAGAGAAGATTTAATGAGATTACAAGACAGGTGAGGCTCCTTTGCGAATTGTTTTGGTATTTCGTGGCTTTGGCTTCTAAGAGATGCGATGAGTATTGTTAAATTTACTTATTGGTAGGTTAAATTTTAATTGACAATCGAAATGTCAAAATCCATTTGTGATTATATTTGGGCTATCACTAACTTTAAAAACTTTAGAAGATGTCAAAAAAAGCCGTTTTAGATTTATTGGACAAAGGTGCTGAAGATCGCCAATTCCGTGTTAAGTATGATAACACCTTTTCAGAAGAAAAATTTGCAGAGCTAGCTAAAGAAGATGGATTCGACTTTACAGCCGAAGAGTTGAAAGAAGTTTTGCGTGAAAACGGTGATAATTTTGAATCATACGGAAACCCTCCTAAAAAAGGTATTTGGGTCTAAGAATTTGTTTCCTTGTTTTTTAAGACCGCTTTCTTGCAGCATTTATCGTGCTGCTGAATGTTCTTGCAAATTCAATTGAAACGACTTTTTCCAGTTAAAATAAGCCTGGAAGCAACAAAAGCCACAATGAAAAAGATTGTGGCTTTTGCCTTTTTATATTGTGAATATTTCTGCTTGCTTACCAAACCAGGTTACTGTTTAGTAAGTTGTCGGCTTCAAGGTTCGCCTCCTCAATCGATTTAAAATGTTTGTAAGTCCCCACTTTTAATTCGTAAGTGGCATGTTCGTCACATACAATCATTCCTTTAGGGTGAAGTTGAAGGGCACTGATGGTCCACATGTGATTTACGCCTTCCTCTACAGCATGTTTAAGTGCGCGGGCTTTATTCAATCCGTTTACAATAATCAGTACTTCTTTGGCATCCATAACGGTTGCAACGCCCACGGTTAAGGCCAGCCTGGGTACTTTGTTTACGTCGTTTTCGAAGAAACGTGAATTGGCAACAATGGTATCGTAGTTCAATTCTTTATCGCGGGTACGCGATGCTAATGACGAGCCGGGTTCGTTAAAAGCAATATGTCCGTCGGGACCAATACCGCCAAGAAATAGATCAATACCACCAAGGTCTTTCATCTTTTGCTCATAGCGGGCGCATTCTTCTTTCAGGTTTGAAGGATTACCGTTTAGAATATTCACATTTTCTTCCGGAATATCGATGTGGCTGAAGAAGTTCTCCCACATGAAGGTGTGGTAGCTTTGCGGATGCTCTTTGGGGATCCCTACGTATTCGTCCATATTGAAGGTGATTACGTGCTTAAAACTAACCAGACCACCTTTGTATAGTTCAATGAGTTCTTTGTATACTCCCAGAGGCGACGAACCGGTTGGTAAACCCAAAATGAATGGTTGGGCAGCTGTTGGTTCTGCTAACTGAATTTTTCGGGCAATATAGTTTGCAGCCCACTTCGACAGCTCTTTGTAATTGTCTTGAATGATAAGTCTCATGACACTCTTTTAATTTTGTATGGTTACTCGTTTTAGTTGGTCAATAACGCGTTCGCCCAGTTTGGTTTTTCGCTCGATGTGGTGAAGGACTTCTTTTACAAAGTCATTTTCCTCGAAACGGCCCCGGACTTGTTCAAAATCTTTTTGTTTCACTTCCATATCACCATCAATTCCAAAACCTGTCATCGAGTCTAAACGGAATTCCTTTTTGGCGTCTTCATATAACAGGTGATCGAGCTCAACTACGCTGTCGCGCCATTTTTCGATGAGCTCAATTAGCTCAGCTCTGCAAAATTCAGAAATTGGCTTTTGCAGATAGGATTCAATGAATCGAACGGTCCAGTTCCATTCATATTCGTAATAGTTTTGGTGAAGGTTTCTGAAAAATTCATCGATGGTTTGCAAATCACTGATTTTACCATCTACGATCCCCTCAAGTAGTTTTACAACTTCGTTTTTGGGAGCAATCAGGCCGGAAAGATCAATCCAGTCGCCCGTGCCTATTTCGCTTTGTGGTTTCAGGCATTCAGCAATGTCGTCTTTACCTTCTATTTTGGCTTTGTTCAATCGGGTAATAATGGAGTTACCAATGAATTTCATGATGGCCATATCGTACAGCATGAGTCCCTTTTGCAGAGCATCGCGCCTTATTCTTGTATTGTTGTAAGAGAATTCTTCGGTGGTTTCACCCGAGATATGCCTAATCTGATGCAGGATGCCAATGGCATGAGCCATCTTTTGGATGGTAAACGGACTGAGTAAGTTGAAATTGATACAATCCAGCTGGTGTATGTCGGTGCGCTTGTCGCGTTTCGGCCATTTCATGACATCGCGAATGGTTCCTACACTTCGAAGATTTACTCCCGGAACCAACCAACTCTCGTCATTTTTCTCAATGAGATAGGAGAAAGGCATGTCCGAAGTGTCCGAGTTTTTGTAATGTCGCCCCATAACCAAGGTAAATGCTCCGATTTTGGCTGGCCACAGTAAATACGAATCACTGGTTGTTTTCGAGCCTCTCTCCACGATGCCATGGTGAATTGGCCCCAGCTTGTACATGTGATTACTTTGGTTGGAACCACTACCTGCATTACTAAATGAAAACATGCCGGCAATCAGCAAAGTCGATTTGTGGTGAGTAACCGTGTAGGGACCTGCAAATACAGCACAGGCTTCGCCATGATAGCCCTGGCAGTTGGCAAAAAACAGGGAGTGCTGAGCCGAGTATTGTGAGCCAATTGAGCAACCTTGCCCAACAAAGCAATTGGCTATGATGGCTCCGTCAATAATTTCGGTACCCGACGATACAATGAAGTTTCTCAGGTTTGCATCCTGCCCGATGATCACAGGGGCTGACTGGGTTGAATTGATTGAACCATTTCTCAGACTACTGGCACCATTTATCTGGGTATAAGGACCTGTTCTGACATTGCGAAGTTCCTTGCAATTGAAAATTTTGGTGTGCTTGCCGAGAATTCCTTTGTTCGATTTTACTTTTTTACAGTACTCCTGAATCATAGCTTCCACTTTGCAAATAGCATCGTGGCGGTGTTTGTAAAAAGCCATGATATAGGCCAGGTGTGCCGATAGTTCATCGTAGATCACAACCGTTCGCCCACCGGTTTCATCCAGCACTTCTACCTTGGTTCCGTTTCCAAAAGTACAGTCGCCCTCAACGGCACACATATCCGTGTTGTCAATGATGACATGATTCTCGATACTATAATTAGCGATATAGTTTTTGATGTGGTTGATGTAAACATTGGCACCAATCTCGCAATTATGGAGGTGGGCATTATAAATACCGCATTGTTTTTTTACGCCGCCGTAAAGTTCAATATCTTCATTTTGCAGGTCGATTGTGATTGCTCCGCTGAATTGAACACTCATAAAACGCTTGGGATCGAAACCTTCCGTTACAAGAATTTGATTCCAATCCTCAGCCTGGCAGTTTTGTTTGGTTAGTATTTCAATTTCCGGGATAGTTAAGGAGCGATATTGGTTTTTATCCATAGTTTATGCATGTTTTATCGTTGCAAGGTAGTCATAATGCTCACCTTCGTTGATCGATTCTATTTTTAAGCCGGCTTTTTCAACTTCTAATTTCAGGTTTTCCCGATCGAGGTATAACCAAGGGAGTAGTTCCCCTTTTTTACCTGCATATTCAACCTGGTAGGTCATTTCTCCATAATAGGTTGAAGCGTTAATGTCGACATAAGCTGAGCCGTCTTCATCCGTGTAAAGATAAATTAAATCCGACGAATCAATCAGGATCTGACCTTCGGGTTTCAGCAAGCTTTTCAGATGTTTTAGAAAGGCTTGGAATTTGTTCAGTTTCCCGGCAATACCGGTTCCGTTCATCAGCAACAGAATTGTATCGAAAGTTTGTCCTTCAAACTGGAATAAATTCGTGTGTTCGACATTTTTTACACCGCGGTTTTTCATGACTTCACAACAGAAGCTTGATTGTTCCAGGGCGGTTACTTCAAGTCCTTGTTGTTGAAGATACAAACTGTGGCATCCGGCACAGGCACCAACGTCCAATATACAGCCTCGGGCTTTTTCCAACGCCAATTGCTCCAGGGAAGGCATTTCTTCGAAAGTGCGCAAAAAGTAGGATGGATTGACCTCATCCGGGGCGAAATCATCCGCGTGAATGATAACGGGGCTGTTGTCTTGCTTAAAGTGAAAATTGTGAACTGCTAGTCCAATCGGGTCATATGTAGTCATGTCGTTTTATTGAAGACTATTCCATGGTTAAAATAGATGCTTCAAATTTAAGACAAGTTTCCTTTTTTTGAGAATAAATATAGAATCCTTCTGTTTCACCTTCACCGATTATGAAGATGCGAAGATCCGGAAGGTTTTTTGAGATCAACTTAATGTCATCAAGCTTGATGTTTTCTTTCTGAAGCCATCTGGAGGTATTAATATCTCCCAATCTCAGTCGTCGTCCCGAGAGTTCTGCTTTCTGGAATATTTCCTTAGACGACCCGTAATCGATATGCCGAAAATGATTCATCATAGTGTCCCTAATTCGTTATTCAAGTTACGGCAAAAGCGGCTTAAAAAAAACTAAATGGAGACTTTTTTATCGAACAGCGATGAAATGCTGATTGAAGTAGTTGTTTCGCATAACGAATAAAAAAAGCGCCGTGTTAGGCGCTTTTATATTTTAGAATCTGAACCCGAGGGTAAAGCTTACATTATCCGTTTGATAATCCATTTTCGCTGATGGTGAGGTTCCTACGGTTACCCCGGTTAACCCGGTTGGTACCTGGTAAAGTTCGAGGTAGTTGGTGTTAACAATATGTTTATAAGCTAAGTCGAAGAATACACCGCCACTTTTGATGCCAAAGCCAACTGCGTAAGTCTGCGTATTTTCGTTACTGTTTGGTTGGTTCGTATCAAAAGCATCATTCTTGTAAGGACTTGGCAGATATTCATAACCACCACGTAAGCTAAAGAAATTATTCAACCTATATTCGCCACCAACATGAAGGTTGCCTACCGATTTAAATGCATCTTTAATATCTTGGTTCTCAGTTGAAAAATCGTAACCGTCTCCTGCATCGCGCAGTCTCATTGATGAGTAGTCGATATACTCATAGTCAACACTGATTAAGCCTGCTTTCCCAATTACGTATGCAGCACTAAAAATCCCTTTCATTGGGCTCTCAATG
>NZ_JBZQJF010000222.1:0-5290 GCF_059905295.1 Mangrovibacterium sp. | reverse complement strand
AGATGTAACTTATAACTACAATTTTAAGAACAACCAGCCAATCAGTCCCAAAATCATTACCACACAAGAAATGAATGAAGAAAATGAAGGGATGTTGGTTACCATTCAAGGGGTAAGCTTCAGCAATGGCGGCACCACTATAACCGAATCCGGTCAGAGCTTCAATTTTACCGATTCGCAGGGTTCAGGTGTCCTTTACATTGGCTCTAATTCCCGTTTGGCAGGGGAACAAATTCCTTCAGAAAAAGTCTCCATCACCGGAATTATCAGCCAATACAGCAGTACCTACCAGATTACGCCCCGCGATATAAATGATTTTGATATATCAACGGCTTCATCTCCGGAACTAAAATTGAGCTCAGTAACCATTTACCCGAACCCAACAACCGGTAATATTCAGATCAACTCTTCTGATGATGTTCAACAGGTGAATATCTACAGTCTGACGGGACAAAAGGTTCTCAGTCTTACCAATCCCGAAAGAACAATTCAAACATCCAATCTGAGAGCCGGGATCTATATCGTTGAGCTTGTCTTTGACAATAACTTATCTCTAAAAGAGAAACTCATAAAATCGGCGCAATAGCGCAACAATCACAGGAAAAAACTCCGGGAGGAGCAGCCTTTTTACTTCCTCCCGGAACTCTTCTCCCCGAAAATATCCTTCCGGAAAGACCTTGACAAAGCAGTGTCCGAAATTTTTGAATTCACATTGAAACGATTGAGCATGAAAACATTTCATTGATTGATGTGTTTTTTTAATTGGAATTTGTAATTTTGCGCCCACATTTTTTTAAGCAAAGGAGCTACCATAATGGAAAGAGAACAGCTACAAGTCATGTTGGAACAAAACGGCCACATTGTTGAACCAATTGACCCTAAACTAAAATTGGTTGAAGAAATTAACCGTTTGAAGAAGGAGAAGAATGCTGTAATCCTAAGTCACTTTTATGTTGACGGAGAACTACAGGACATCGCCGATTACGTGGGTGATAGTTTGCAGTTAGCACAGGAAGCGGCTAAAACCGAGGCCGATATGATTGTTTTTGTTGGTGTGCATTTCATGGCGGAAACAGCCAAAATTATCAATCCATCCAAGAAAGTCATTCTCCCCGACCTGAAAGCCGGTTGTTCATTAGCTGAATCGGCTCCTATCGAGAAATTCAAAGAATTCAAAGCCAAATACCCGGATCACAAAGTTATTTCGTACATCAACTGTACGGCCGACCTGAAAACAGTTACCGATGTGGTGTGTACCTCTTCCAATGCTGTAAAGATTGTCGAGAGCTTCCCGAAGGATGAAAAACTCATCTTTGCGCCGGATAAAAACCTGGGTAATTACCTGAACAGCCTTACCGGACGTGATATGGTTCTGTGGGACGGTGCTTGTATGGTTCACGAGCAGTTCGCCGTTGAAAAGATCGTTGATCTGATGAACGAACACAAAGACGCTGAATTTATCGCCCATCCGGAGTGTGAAAAACCGGTTCTTTTATTAGCAAAACACATTGGTTCGACCTCTTCATTATTAAAATACGTGCAGGAAAACAGCGCTAAAAAGTTTATTGTAGCAACCGAAAGCGGTATTTTGCACCAAATGAAGAAAGCTTGTCCGGATAAAATCTTCATTCCGGCACCATCGAACGATTCCACCTGCGCTTGTGCCGATTGTTCGTACATGAAGCTAAACAGCTTGCAAAAACTGTATATCTGCATGAAACACGAACAACCTGAAATTCAACTTCCTGAAGCGGTTATTGAGGAGGCAAGAAAGCCTATCGTACGCATGCTGGAGATTTCGAAATAAGCAAAAAAATCGTCTCGATTTTATTAACCATTGGGGGCGTTTTGTTTGAAACGCAAACTTAACCCTATGGGTTACAAAGGTTTTTAAACAGCACTTTGTTAATTAGTTTTTCTGCGAATAGTCCAAGCCGCCTATCCGATTTTGTAACTTCGTCTTAAGAAAATAAAGCGATTATGCCCTACAGAAGGTTACCAAACACAGATCAGGCCCGAATGCGAGCTATTGAAGCTGCATTGGAAAAAGGCAAACGGGTGCCAACATCCGAACTTGCTTTCAGTTATCTCAGTCTGGAAAAACTCCAATCGATCTACCCGCGTCTGTCGGGGGCGATTCGTCAGCTGAATGCATCCAAGCAGAATCAGTTTGATAAATCGCGCGAATATGGCGACATCTTCAAAAAAGCCAAACTTTATCTTTCTCACTTCTTACAGGTGATGAGCTTTGCCATCATCCGCGAAGAGATGAAACCTGAAATACGTTTATTCTATGGTCTGGATCCCAATAACCAGCGCCTGCCGGCACTGAACCTGGAGAAAGATGTGCTGGAATGGGGAGAACGTATCATCCGTGGTGAAGCACAACGCTGCCAAAAAGGCGGAAGTCCGATCTACAGCCCATCAATCGCATTAGTGAAAGTACATTTCGAGGCATTTATTGAGGCATTCCGCCATCAGAAAATGCTGCAAAATATGACCAACCGTGCATCGGAACAAATGAATATGGTCCGCGACGAAGCAGACAAACTGATTCAGGAAGTTTGGAACGAAGTAGAGGAAAAATTCAGCATACTAGCCGATGATGTGAAACGTGAAAAAGCGACTTCTTATGGTGTAACTTACGTTTATCGTCCTTCAGAATTGAAGAAAATGGAAGCAGATAAACTGCAAACGAATTTGTTCTAAAACGGCGCAGCAGATACAACTCAACTGCTTATTCGTAAAACCAGTTGTTTTGATCGACTAAAGCTAACAGTCATTAATCGTTATTGATGGTCATTAATCGCCAATCTTTCAACTATTTACTGGCTAGGAAGAACCATTGTATGACTACGAATTCCCTACTCTAAACCGGCAACCTTTTCAACACGCCATTTCTTCATTTGATATAAAATCCAAATTGTACAGGCGAGGCTAATTAGTGCAATCGGCCAGTAGTTCGCAATCCCATCCGAGAAATCGGGATCAACGGCTTGTTTAAATTCGCTGGCTCCGGCTTTGGCCGAATAAAGCGACAACACGCCTACTGCATTATTGACAAAGTGTGCCGCTACCGATGTCCAGATTGAACCGCTGTAAACCAGGAAGTATCCGAACATAGCGCCCAGTAACATGCGGGGAATAAAACCATAAAACTGCATATGCAAGGCACTAAACAGGAAGGCTGAGATCCAAATTCCCCAATGGTAATTTCGCGTCATCTTGGTGAAGATTTGCTGGATGACACCCCGAAATAAGAACTCCTCACCAAGGGCAGGAATCACGGCAATCATAAACAAGTTAACCAGCAGGCCACCAATTCCTTCAACTTCAATAAACTTTTGGATAGCATCTGCTGCCTGATCTTCGGCTGCCCGCATCCAATGTTCAATACCTGAAGCCCATTCGGGGAAAGACATTTGCTGATTAAAATAACCAACAAGCGATATAAAAGGCGTAATCACCAACAAAGCCAAAATACCAAACAGGATAAAACGCCACTTGATGGTACGGCGCATCGATAAATAGTTCATCGAATCGCCGCAATAGAACCAACCGATTGCGAAAGGAGGAAGCACAAACATACCGATCGACTGAACGATCTGAAAATATTTCAGCATTTGAATGTGTGCCGGATTATCCAGATTAGCCCCGTTATATATTTCGAGCAAAGCAGTTCCTCCGAAAATTGGAATTGCAGCAAGGAAGCCCACCAGCATGACAACCAGAAACGTAACGATAATCATGAAGAGAGCCATGAAAAGCTCGGAAACGGCACCCATTCCCCGAAATGCAGTAAAACTCATACGGTTGATTTTATTAGATCACTCAAAGATAGAAAAATAGTTAGGAGACATGAGATATGAGTCGTGAGACACCAGAAAAAGACATGATTCAAAAAACTACCGACTCACTGGAAAAACCTACATGATTCCCGGGAATCTCCAAGAGGAATGAAAGTGGAAAGTTTTTCGGACATCAGATTGTCATTGTTATCTGAAGTTGTCGGGTTGACTTGGAACTTGAAACTCGGAAGAGACTATCACAAAAAAAGCGATGCTTCATGTTACCAACACCAAGCATCGCTCAAGCTATTAAGAACGAAAAGGATTAGGCCTTTGCTTTAGCAGCCTTTTTCTCCTTTTTCTCAAGCCTTTTCTCTTTTAACGATTTGACGGGCTCTTTCTTTTCGCTTTTTTTAGCGTCGTGTGCTTTGGTCATGATACATCAATTTAAAAGTTCAACTTCAAAATCAACAGTAGACACCACAATAAACAGATGAAAATTACAGCTTTTTCCAATCCGTTGTTCTTTAGGTATACGGGAATTTCAGAAATATTTTCATCCGGGAAAAGCCCTAAACTAAATTTGAAAACGGATCGAATAACTCCCCTTTCTACCAATGCCATAAACTGTTATCTTTGCGGCGAATTAAAGTGAAGTAAACGTGAAGATTGGATCGATTGAATTGGAAGGGACGCCCTTGTTTCTGGCGCCGATGGAAGATGTAACGTACAAGTCATTTCGTCATATTTGCAAGCAAAATGGCGTAGATGTGATGTACACCGAATTTGTGTCGTCGGAGGCACTAATTCGTGAGGTGGAGAAGACGCGCATGAAGATGGAGATAGAAGACGATGACCGTCCCATTGCGATCCAGATCTATGGTTACGATATCGAGTCGATGGCGAATGCTGCCCGTATTGCCGAAGAGCTGGAACCCGACTTCATCGACATTAACTTTGGATGCCCGATGAAGAAAATCGTGAAAAAAGGCGCTTGTTCGGCTCTTTTGCAGGACCTGCCAAAAATGCAGCAAATGGCAGCCGAAGTGGTGAGAAATGTCAAGCTGCCGGTAACTGCCAAAACCCGTCTGGGCTGGGACGAAAACAACAAAGTCATCCTGGAAGCGGCTGAACGCCTGCAGGATGTCGGTATTTCGGCATTGGCCATTCACGGTCGCACCCGCAGCCAGCTGTACACCGGCGAGGCCGACTGGACCTTAATTGGCGAAGTAAAAAACAGTCCGCACATTCAGATTCCTATTATTGGCAATGGCGACATTAACGGCCCGGAGAAAGCAGCAGAACTACTCAGCCAAACCGGCGTCGACGGATTGATGCTTGGCCGCGGAGCTATTGGCCGCCCCTGGATTTTCAACGAGATTAAGCACTACCTGAAAACCGGTGAACTACTTCCTCCGCCAACTGTGGCCGAAGTGATTGATCAACTCAAAAACCAACTGGCCATTACAGCCGACTGGAAGGGCAACGAGAAAAGTGCCATT
>NZ_JBZQJF010000221.1:0-3956 GCF_059905295.1 Mangrovibacterium sp. | reverse complement strand
AAGATGATGGTCAATAAGAAACTGGAAGAGGGAATTAACCAACTGGGAGATATGCTAACCCAGTTACCTTATCGTTAACAGAGCAACTAGAATACGATCAGAACAACAAAAGAAATGGTAAAGCAACTTACAATCGATGAATATTTTAATCGGTACGCAGAATTACCGCTAATTGATGTTCGGTCGCCCGGCGAATACAAAAAGGGACATATCCCGGAAGCGCACAGCATCCCCCTTTTTGAGGATGACGAGCGAGCTGAAGTCGGAACGGTCTATGTACGTCAGTCGCGCGAAAAAGCGATTGAACTGGGCTATAAGTTTGTAACTCCCAAACTCCAGCAATTCATTGACAAATCCGAAGCCCTTTCGCCCGATAAAAAGGTTGTGGTACATTGCTGGCGTGGAGGAATGCGTAGCGCATCATTTGCGCAGCATCTTCTGGATAACGGATTCCGGGAAGTTTACACCATCAAAGGCGGGTACAAGGCTTTCAGGAACTACGTGCTGAAAACATTCGACCATCCATTCAAACTAAATATTTTGGGTGGTTATACCGGAAGTGGAAAAACTGAAATCCTGAAGCAGTTACAAACCAGGGGTGAACAAGTCGTCGACCTGGAAGGACTGGCCCACCACAAAGGCTCTGCTTTTGGAGGTATTGGACAGGAGGTGCAGCCAACGGTGGAACAATTTGAAAACAACTTGTTTGAAGCCTTTCAGCAATTGGATTTCAAGCAGCCCATCTGGCTCGAAGACGAGAGTCATAATATTGGCCGTGTACAAATACCGATCAATCTTTTCCGGCAAATCCGGGAACTCCCGCTCATATTTCTGGATATTCCGGCAGAAGAAAGAGCTGTTAAGCTGGTTGCCGAATACGGGCAATGTGAAGCTGACGAACTGGCAGCAGCCATTCAACGCATTCATAAACGTCTTGGTGGTTTAGCGGTCAAAAATGCCCTTCAGTATATCGAAGAAGGAAACTATTACGAGGTAACCAAAATTGCGCTTTTCTATTACGACAAAGCTTACCAAAAAGGGATGAACACCCGCGACCAGTCAAAAGTAATTACCATCCCTCTGGAAAACACCGATGCCTCCTTGAATGCAGTAAAAATTTTACAAGAAATAGAACACTATGTCTGATATTAAATTGACCCAATATAGCCACGGAGCAGGATGTGGCTGTAAAATATCGCCGGAAGTACTTAGCAATATTTTACACCACGCGCAGGAACAAATCAACGATCCTCGCCTTCTGGTCGGCAATGCGAGCCGCGACGATGCTGCCGTGTACGATATGAATAACGGAACAGCCATCATTAGCACCACCGACTTTTTTATGCCGATCGTTGATGATCCGTTTACCTTTGGGAAAATAGCCGCAACCAATGCCATCAGCGACATCTATGCCATGGGAGGAACACCATTGCTGGCCATTGCAATTTTGGGATGGCCTGTGAATAAGATTCCTGCTGAAGTAGCCCAAAAGGTTATGGAAGGCGGACGTCAGGCTTGTTTCGAAGCAGGAATTGTACTAGCCGGAGGACATAGCATCGACAGCCCCGAGCCTATTTTCGGTTTGGCAGTGACCGGGCAGGTTGAGCTTAGCAAGCTAAAGCGTAACGATACGGCAACAGAAGGTTGTCAACTTTACCTGACCAAGCCTCTTGGGGTTGGTGTTTTCACAACCGCTCAAAAGCAGGCTAAACTAAAGCCGGAGCACGCTGACGTGGCTGTTGAATCGATGACCAAGTTGAATATTATTGGACAAAAGCTTGCCGATATCGAAGGTATTACCGCAATGACCGATGTAACAGGTTTTGGGTTACTGGGCCATCTTACGGAGATGTGCGAGGGTAGTCAATTATCAGCCGTTATTCATTTTGATAAAATTCCGCTTTTCGACGATGTCGACTACTACATTGAGCAAGGATGCATTCCTGGAGGGACACATCGCAACTGGAGCAGCTACGGATGCAACATCCGGCTTCGCAACGAAGAAGACCGATTGATTCTGTGCGACCCGCAAACAAGTGGTGGTCTGCTTATTGCCGTAAAACCGGAAGCTCAGAAAGCAGTAGAGCAGGTTTTAAAAGAACATAACTTCCAGGCGGAACCGATAGGTTTCCTGAAAAAGCAAGAAGAAAAACTGGTTGAAGTAAAATAGCCTGGAGCTTTATTTTGATTTTTCTCCTGAAGAACTAATCATTTTCCCTTGAAAACTGTTTAAACTTCGGACAGCTGCTTTCAGTTGAACCGAAAGAGCGTTTAACAGTAGGAAAAGATGAAAATATTCAAAAAAGAAGACAAGATAAGTTCATTAGTCTCAGCGAATTCCAACTTACTCCCGGTAATCAACCGTTTTGGAATTCAACTGGGTTTTAAAGAAAAGACAATTGCCGAAATCTGTGCTGAAAACAACGTCAGTACCGATTTCTTTCTGGCGATTGTCAATACCTATACCAACGAAAACTATTTCCCGGAAGAAGAATTACTGGCTTTCTCTCCGCTCCTGCTGATCGACTACCTGAAAACAACACACAAGTACTTCATCAGCTACGTATTACCCAAAATAGAGCGCTCTCTTGATGCCGTAATGAAAACTTGTGCCGAAAATTGCTCGAGCCTGAAGATGATTAGCACGTTCTATCAAAAATTCAAGAATGAACTGCATATTCACCTGGCACAGGAGGATGAGAAAGTATTTCCTTATATCATCGATTTATACCATAACCGCACACTAACAGCGGGTAAATCGATCGCTGTTTACGAAGACGAGCATACCAGCGTAGAGGAAAAGCTAAGTGATTTAAAAAACCTGGTTATCAAATATCTCGAGCCCAATTACGATCCAATAGCCATGTATGAGTTTGTGCACACCCTTTTTCAATTCGAAAAAGACTTGTATGACCATGCCCGGATTGAGGATCTGATTTTGATTAAGCAAGTTATCCGTATTGAAGAAGAACTGAAAACAAAAGCTACCCGGTAATGGAAGAGAATGTATTTATAATTCATCCTGCTGAAATTATTCGGAAAGGCCTGGCTTTGTTATTGCAGGAATATTTCAAGATGGAAATCACCCAGCTAAGTTCCATCAACGATCTCAATTCATTTTCAGCAATCAACAATAACCTAATCATTGTCATTATTCAAAAGGGCCTCATACTACCTGCTGAAACCGAAGAGCGACTAAGAAAAAACAACCAGTTTTATTTGATCAGCCTTAGTGCTTCTACCGATAAGGAAGGAGTAACCAAAGGATACGACTACGATCTGAATGTATTAGCCTCAAATTTGGAGATACAGAAACTGATCCAGGTTATTCGTAAATCGGCCAGCAAATCCAAAATAGTCCATGTTGAGAATGGCGATCTTACCCAACGCGAAAAAGATGTTATTCGGCAAATTGCATTAGGCTTATCCAATAAAGAGATGGCCGACAAATTGAATATCAGTATTCACACCGTCATCTCGCATCGGAAAAACATTACCGAAAAGCTGAACATCAAATCAATTTCGGGATTGACAGTTTACGCCATCATGAATAACCTGCTGGATATTTCAGATATTAACCCGGAAGAGCTCATTTGATGTTCTATTTAACGTAAGTTTTTAGATTCCGGACCTAATCGATTACCTTCGGAACCTAATTGATTACCTTCCTGACCTAATCGATTAGCTTTGAAACCGGATCATTTAGGTTCGGGAGACAAAGTTTTAGGTTGAAAAGCCAATCGTTTGACAAAAAGACCGAAACGATCGCCTTACGGACCTAATCGATTAGCTCTGAAACCGCATCATTTAGGTTCGGGAGACAAAGTTTTAGGTCGAAAAGCCAATCGTTGGACAAAATGACCGAAACGATCACCTTCAGGACCTAATCGATTAGCTCTGAAACCGCATCATTTAGGTTCGGGAGACAAAGTTTTAGGTCGAAAAGACAATCGTTT
>NZ_JBZQJF010000220.1:0-2414 GCF_059905295.1 Mangrovibacterium sp. | reverse complement strand
CAAACACCGATTACCATGAAACCCATAAGCCTATTAATCGTCATTTTAGCCATTAGCTCAACGCTCGCCAAAGCTCAACTATTCGACAAATACGGATTGAGTCTTGGAACAGCCTATGCTAACCAGAATTGGGATTACAAAATCATGCCATACAATCCTGACTTTGGCTACAAATTCGGGATTGCGGCATTTGTCTTTGCAGAAAAAGACCTTTCGAAGACTTTCAGCCTGAAAACAGAGCTGGGCTATATTCAGAAAGGATTCAAGGATGATATGTCCTTTAGTGATGCCTATGGAAATGTCCTCGTCAGCATGACCAACGCTAATGTAGTTCTCCACGATTTGGAATTTAAACTCGGTTTAAAGTTTCGTCCGTTCAAACGTCAATATTCACCTTACGGGATTTTGGGCCTGTATGGTGATTATCTTATCTCCTACCAAGACGCCAGCCTCTTGGAAAACGACTCCGGATTAATATATAAACCACACGAATCGGATCTGGAGACATTTAATAAATTTACCTCGGGAGCTTTCGCCGGCATGGGGGTTGAATGGAAAGATTTGTTATACCTCGAATTAATTTGCAGTCGGGCCCTTAGCAACAACTTTGCAGACAGAAGTTTGAAAGTGACAGATCGCTCGTTTGAACTTAAAGTCGGGGTTAATCTCAATAAAGTCCTTCAAAAAGAAAGCTCGAATTAATATTTCAACCATCCCATGAAACCCAAGCCTCTTTTAATTCTCTCCATAATTGCCGTCGCCATTCTAACAGGGTGGATGATGACGGACGTTTATGGCGGCCTGATTATTTGGCTGTTGACTTATTCGTACCTGATTGTTGGGGGGCTTATTCTCTACCTGATTACCTTCTTAATTACCCTGGCACGCGTAATCAGATCGGGGATTAAGCCAAACAAAGCAGCCTTTTACACCCATGTGACGGGGCTGTGTTTTATCTTGCTTTTCTCCATATATCAATCCGAAATCTTTAAAGCCCGGAAACTGCTTGATGCAACGCTCTGGGACGATATCAGCGCCATCAATATTGTGCTGAGAAAAGGAAATCAGTTCGAAACAACGTCATTCGGTCTATTCGGATTTTATGAAAAAGAAGCATCGGGGAAATACAAACTACATGGCGACACCATCAAGTTTCTGGTTCCGCCTTATTCAAACAATTTTCTGCCCAATGAAATGATCATTGTCCGGCAAGACAGTGCCATTTATTTTAACCGGGATTCGATCGGGAACTTTGACCAGGAGAAAGGTTTTCTGAATTATTTTCGGATTAATCAGATCGAGCTTTGATTGACCATTGAATTGTTCAAAACATCAATGAAGGGCATCGCCCCGGAAACAGGCGCAAAAGACACCTGATCTCCCACTCGTCCGACAGGATCACCTACGAATAAACCAAGTCCTGCACGCGGACAAAAACTCGCTACATCATTTTCCCCCGAGCGTTGCCCGGGGTTGTTGCTTAAAAGCCCTTCAAGCTTGAAATTCATTCATCTATTCCCACAAAACAGACCTGACTCCCGGGAATCACTAACAGGGATGAAAGTGGAGGAAAACAAGAGAAAGCAGTTGAAAACAATTGGAGACAATCGAATGAAGAAGGAAGCTTTCTCGGCGCGAGACCGGCCTTTTATCAAGACCGGAATTCAAAAAGACTCACCCCAGTGGGTGAAATAGGAGTAGCCCCAGGTAAAGTTGGGTTCCGACGAATGTCAGAATCAAGCGGCACCCGGGGGGCGGAATGGCTTTGCGTCTTCAGGCGCACGCTCCATATTGTATAGCCTGTTGGTTTTGCCTGCGCCGCATGGGATTGAAATTTCTTTTTCCTCCAATTCATCTTTTTATCCTCAAGCCGAACGGGCTGTTCATTTTGTCCTGTCACAAAACGAACCAAAAAGACCGGACTGCCCAAGGCAATTGCTGTGCACCACTCACTCTCAACACTACATGCTTAACGCTTACGCGTAGCACTTCCGTGTTTTCGTTCGTTATTGCTGCGGGCAGTCGGGCGCTCCGAGCTTGCTTTTGGACGCCCAGGTTCCTTGTTGAGATTGGTCTATCAGGATCGAAATCGAACAAAAAGCCTTGAATTTTCTACATAACAAGGATTTCCCGGAAAGTCCAAAATACAGACTTCCAGAAAAAACAGACATGATTCCCGGGAATCTCCAACAGGGATAAAGTGAAGGGAAACAAGAGAAAGCAGTTGAAAACAATTGGAGACAATCGAATGAAGATGGGAACTTGCTCGAAGCGATTTCGGCCTACTTTTTATCGAGGGTAGGAAGCGAACCGGAAGCTTAGTGAAGCCGGGAAGCTCCGACGGCAGAAGGAGATCACCCGGCTGAACTTAGCTTTCAGGAGCTGATACCTGAAGATAAAAATCAGCCTTGCGT
>NZ_JBZQJF010000219.1:0-20760 GCF_059905295.1 Mangrovibacterium sp. | reverse complement strand
TATATAATTACGAATGCTGTTTTCAAGCAGCCATCCGATAACCGGCATGACAGCTTGGAATAAAGCTAAAAGGAAAGCTAATTTTACGGCTTGAAAAAAACGAATTTTGGGCAGACTTAAGCCACTGGTGACTGATACTGCAAATGAGTCAACCGATAATCCCATAGCCAGCACGATGATCGTATAGTAATACATTCCACTAGATTTTGAGATGCAAAATTACAAAAAAAGTGGTTGGTATAAGGCAAATTTGAGCTGTTGAGGGTTTTAAAGCGGCTTTGCAAGATGAAACAAGCCCATGAATGCTTTTGCAACCATGGGCTTGGGTGTTAAATATTTTTTTGTGGCTTAATTCGATTCGATCAGGGAGATCAGTTTTTTGCCGATTTCTTCGTTTTTCATGATCCCGGTAAATTGGTCCGCTCCCGGGCCAAAAGCAAAGACCGGAACCATTACTCCGGTATGATGACCATAGATGAATGAGCCTTTTACCATGCCGGTTTTCATATTGCCACCGGTAAGGGCCATTCCTCCTGTTTCATGATCTGCTGTGATAATGATCAAGGTTTCGCGATCTTTGGCAGCAAATTCCAGGGCTTTCCCAATGGACTGATCAAAGTCGAGCATTTCCTCAACAACATAGTTGGTGTTATTTTGGTGGCCACCCCAGTCAATTTGTGAGCCTTCAACCATCATGAAAAAGCCCTTCTTATTCTTGCTTAAAATGTTTAGTGCTGTTTCTGTAGCTCGGGGTAACATGTTGTCGCGTTCCGATGCTACCGGGTTATGCTCTGCCGCTGTTAACCCAGCTAGCTTACCTGATTTCACTTTTTCAATCTCATCCATGTTCTGCAATACGGTGTAGCCATTTTTCTTGAGATCTTCGGTTAAGTCTTTACCATCTTTACGGTCGGTGAAATGTTTGTAGCCACCACCAATGAAAACATCAATGTCTGTTTTTAGAAAATCAGCGGCAATCGCCTCGTACATGTTACGCGAGGGTTGATGTGCAATGAATGAAGCAGGAGTTGCATGCGTGATGGCTGAAGTTGAAACCAAACCGGTTGATTTACCCTCTTCTTCGGCAATTTCGAGCATTGTTGGGTGTGCGATGGTATCCGTATCAACACCAATAGCGCCATTGTATGTGCGGTAGCCACTCGAAAGGGCTGTACCTCCTGCTGCAGAGTCTGTTATGTAGTTGTCGGCTGATTGTGTTTTGGAAAAGCCGATATGCTTGAAGTTGTCCAGAAAAAGTCTTCCGTGATTCGCTGTCAATCCGGCATAAATTTGAGCCGTACCCATACCATCACCGATCATGAAGATAATGTTTTTGGGGGTCTTGGATTTTGGGGACTCCTGATAGGTTTTCACGGGGTAGGTAATGTTTCCGTGGTAGGTTTTTAACGAGTCCTCTTTGGTAACTGTTTTGTAGTTTTCCTGAGCTAGCAAACTGCTCGTAAATAAAATGGCAATCGCCAGCAAAAATTGTTTTTTCATTGTCATTGTTTTTCAGAAGCACTAAAAGTAAGATACTCTATGTGCAGTGAGGTGAAGCATTAATTACAAAAGTGTGAAATTTTTCAGGCTGGCTTCGATTGATCCCAGCTTTCCCGGTCAAAATCATCGGCCAGTCCATAGCTGATCTGTTTGTCTGTAAATACAAGATTTAAAATTCCTAATACGATAAAGTCTGAAAGAATTCGTTCAGCTTCTTTATAGGTTATCCCGGCTTTTCGGGAATAAGCCGATTGTGTGATATCCGGGTGTTTAGAGAGATAATCGAGCAGGAATTTTTCATCATTAGAGTAGTTAATGAAAATTCCTTTTGGCCGTTTCTGTTTCTTCCATACCTCGATCATCACTTTGTTTGCCAGCTTGTTTTCATCACGATGGCGGTAATAAGCCCACCATTTATCATTTTCGTCTCTGGCAAAGTGTGGCTTATTGGGACTACTTTCAACAATAATTTCGAGCACCACTTTGTTATCTACGAAATGCTGTCGCGAACTGAATTCAATTTCCGGTTTGCTGAAAATTTTGGCTGCCGACTCAATCATGTAATACTCTTCTTCGGAGCGTACACCAGCAATATTGCCATTATCTTTCACTCCGATTAGTAGACGTCCACCGTCGGTATTGGCAAATGCAACGAGCGATTTGGCAATTTTTCGAGAGTCGCTGATACAATATTTGAAATCCTGTTGTTGGTGCTCTCCCTCCAGTATCATCTTCATCAGTTTCATACGCACAACTTATGCCTGGATTTGAAAAAAGAATTGTTTAGATATCAATATTGAACAAGATTCGAACCAAATATCCTAATCCAAACGAAATTAATCCCACCACGGTACTCAGAACAACCATCTCGCCGAAGCGTTGCCGGAATGGTTGATCGTTGGCAACCGAAATATAATAGCTGTATATGAAGACGACAAAAACAGAGTCGAAAACGGCAACAAGCAAGGCTATAAATGGTGAGGTAAACACTAAGTAGGGAACGACCAGAAAAACGACGGCAAAGATATAGGCGATGCCTGTCCATATAGCCGATTTTAGCGCCCCTTCGTGATTTCCTTCCGACTTGTGCGACAAATACTCAGACGAGGACATGGACAGCGCTCCTGATATACCGGTAATAATTCCGGCCAAGGCGACTAATGTCGTATTTTGAAGGGCAAAAGTTAAACCGGCCAATGTTCCTAGTATTTCAACAAGAGCGTCGTTCAGTCCCAGTACGATGGAGCCGATGTATTCCAGTTTTTCTTCTTTAATCATGGCAATCAGCTGGTGCTCGTGTTCGGTTTCTTCTTTCCCGATCTTGATGGCTTCCGGAATTTCCTGGCCAATTTCGGCGTAATTGACTTTTGCGCTGTTTTCAGCTTTTTCCATCAATTTTACGCCAAAGGTTAACCCGAAAATACGGGCAATCCAGTAAAACTTACTGATTTCCCATTTGCTGGGGTTAACTTCGCGGCCGGTATATTTCATCCAGATTTTATAATGACGATGTTCATCCTCCGCAATTTTGTTTAGCGTATCGGCATTCTCCGGATCTTTTATTTTCTTCGCTAACCGGCTGTAAATATGGTACTCGGTAATTTCATTTCGTTGAGCAATAATTAATTGCTTTCGGGTTTCGGGGGAGAGAGCTTTGCGTTCCATTCTAAATTATTTTAGCCACTCGTACAAAAGATAATGCTCTGCAGTCATTCCTGCTTTTTCGTAAACAAGTTGTGCTGTTTGGTTGGTTTTTTCGGCATAAAGACGAATGCCCTTTAGTTCTTCTGTTTGTTCTACCATGTCGCGTATATGCTTGTACATGGCCTTATAAATTCCTTTTTGACGATACTCGGCGACAACATAAACCGATTGAATCCACAGAACAGTGCCGTTTCTCCAATCGCTCCATTCAAAGGTTGTTAGCAGTGATGCAACGACTTTGCCATTGCTTTCGGCAACGTAGTAATTGCCTTTTGCGGGGTCGTCGAAAACAGCTTTAACACCTTTGGTTAAAACCTCTTCGTCTAATTTAAGTTCTTCCGTTTCCCAAGCCATTGCTTGTTGGAAGCCTGCAATGGCTGATGCATCTTCGGGATTTGCTTTCCGAATAAACATGTTAAAATTATTAAGTTTGAAAATTGAATTAGTAAAGTTAGTTTTATTGATCTAAACGAATTATAATTCTCGAATGAAAGTTGTTGTTGCTTCCCAAAATCCGGTAAAAGTTAATGCTGTGTTAAATTCATTTCGTCGGTACTATGACGCTGAAGTTGAAGTTGTGGGAATCTCTGTTCCTTCAGGTGTTTCTGATCAGCCAATGAGTGAAGAAGAAACGAGGCAAGGGGCTGTTAACCGAGCGAACCGAGCCAGTGAACTTGAACCGGGTACTGACTTTTATGTTGGCATCGAAGGGGGTGTTGATCGTGTTGGAGACCGCCTTTTTGCATTTGCCTGGATTGCTATTTCAAATACTGATTTTGATTCGCTCGCGCGAACGGCAACCTTTGAATTGCCTCCCGAAGTCAGCCAATTGATTTTTGAAGGAATGGAACTGGGCGATGCCGATGATCAAGTGTTTAAGAAGAATAACTCCAAGCAGCAAAACGGCGCGGTCGGCCTGCTGACACAAGATTTGGTTACCCGGGAAAAGCTTTATGAACAAGCTGTGTTACTTGCATTAATTCCTTACATGAATCGGGAGCTTTATCCAGCTTCGAAAGTATCTGTTCACTAGCGGTTAAGGTTCATCTTTTTCAGCACATGTTGCAGGCTGATTTTATCTTCGGAAAGCATAATAATCTGAATTTTTAATTCATCCAGTTTTGCTTTCGCCTTAGGGCCAACTTCGCCGGTCACAATTCGGGTAACTTCTTTTCCCTTTAGGAATTCAACAACCCGGGAGCCGACTTCATTCTCTTCGTTGCAATACGGATTACTTACAAAACGACTTGTTTCTCCATCGGTCAAAAGGAAGTACGGAGCACGTCCGAAACGAATGTCCATGCTTGTAGTCAATTTCTTATCGGTTGCACTAATTGCGATCATGGTGTTTTCAATTTATGATTTTGTATTTGTTCCGTCTTTTTCATTTAGGGCCTCCCAGTACTCAACAGCCCGGCGTGTATGAGGAATAACAATTGTTCCGCCAACAAGGTTTGCAATGGAGAACACTTCGAAAATTTCCTCATTGGTAATTCCTTGGTCGTGGCATTTCTCCAGGTGATACTTTATGCAGTCGTCGCAACGTAAAACCATAGAGGAGACAAGCCCCAGCATTTCTTTGGTTGACACTGATAAAGCACCTTCCTGATAGGCCAACGTGTCGACACTGTAGATGCGTTTCATTACCTTATTGTTCGATCCCAGGATTTTTTCATTCATTTTTTCCCGGTAATCTCTGAAATCATTTATCAAATCTCCCATGCCTTTGTTTCTGTTAATTTCTCGAAACGGTTTTGTTTGCCGTTCAAATCTAATATTTGGTTTCGACAATCGGGCTTAAAATCCCCATTTTCTTGTTTGTGCTTAAAAATGGACCAAAAGCCTTGCTGACATGACTTCCTGCTTATTGGTCGCAACTATTATTTACTGATTTGGTTAAAATAGAATTGTTTACGAGAAGGGGGATGAGGAAGTTTATTGTGAATTTTTTTGAAATTTGTCATTTATTGGATTCAATCAATTCTTGTATTAAATCAATTACAACTATATTTGCCCCTTTAAAAATTGCCTGTATGAAGTTATTAATTGTTGGGATTATTATCTGTTTGTTTCAGTTGAGCGGTTATGCTCAGGAAAATCCCTACAATCCGGTTCCTACTTCCACGGAAAATTCAATCCTGAATCGGATCGATGTCCAGCAGGATAGTCGGATCGATAGCTTACTGATTATTCACAAAGAGATGAACCAACGAAAGAATGGAGCCGATGGGTATCGGCTGGAGATCTTTTTTAGTTCCGGAGTTGGAGCACGTGAGAAGGCAATGAATGTGCGTACCGATTTTTTAACCAACTATCCGGATATTCCGGCGTATATGTCCTTCTCGAGTCCCGATTTTAAAATTCGGGTTGGAGATTGCCGCACCAAGAGTGAGGCATTGCAGCTTAAAGAGAAAATTAAAAAGAACTATCCGAATGCGTTTATCGTTCCGGATATTATTCAATTTCCCAAACTATACACAGATTCAAAGTAAGTAATGAGTGAGTTAATAAAACACGAGTGTGGTATTGCCCTGATTCGGTTAAGAAAGCCATTGAGTTATTATCAGGAAAAGTATGGTACCTGGCAATATGGCTTGAACAAGCTTTACCTGTTAATGGAAAAGCAGCATAATCGCGGGCAGGATGGGGCCGGTGTAGTGAGTGTTAAGTTAAATCTGAAACCAGGTCAGGAATACATTCACCGTTATCGTTCGGTGGAGCAAAACCCGATTAAAGATGTTTTTGATAAAGTTGGGAAGCCTGTAAAAAAGGCTATGAAGGCCGGAAAAGATATCAATAATCTGGGATGGGTTTACGAAAATTTACCCTTTGCTGGTGAATTGTATCTGGGACACCTTCGTTACGGAACGTTCGGGAACAACAGCATTGAATTTGTGCACCCGGTGATGCGTCAAAATAACTGGAAATCCAGAACTTTGGTTTTGGCTGGTAACTTCAACCTGACCAATACTGATGAATTGTTCCAGAAATTGATCGATTTAGGACAGCATCCGAAGAATTATACTGATACAGTAACTGCCTTGGAAAAGGTTGGTCACTTCCTGGATGAGGAAAACCAATTTCGTTTCCGCCAATATAAAAATGAAGGTTTCTCAAATCGCGAAATTTCTCCGCTAATTGAGAAAACATTAGACGTGCAAAGTATTGTTGAAAATGCCAGTAAAGACTGGGATGGTGGCTATGCAATGGCAGGTCTGATTGGTCATGGTGATGCATTTGTTGCCCGTGATCCATGGGGAATTCGTCCGGCTCATTATTACATTGACGATGAGATTGTTGTGGTGGCATCAGAGCGCCCGGTAATTCAGACAGTGATGGATGTTAAAGGTGAAGATGTTCACCAAATCAAACCGGGAGAAGCCTTAATTATTAAGAAGGATGGAAGTGTGTCAACTCAGTTTGTTCGTGTTCCGCATAAGCGGAAATCATGTTCGTTCGAGCGTATTTATTTCTCGCGTGGTAGCGATAAAGATATTTACCAGGAGCGTAAAGCTTTAGGTCACTTGTTGGCGCCAACTATTCTTAAGTCCATTGAATTTGACATGTTGAATACGGTGTTTTCTTATATTCCAAATACATCGGAAACAGCATTCTACGGTATGATGCAAGGTGTTCGCGATCACCTGATGGTTTGGAAAAAGGAGCAAATCCGGATTAAAAACGGAAATATTACGGAGGAAGATCTGGAGAATATTATTTCTTTGGAACCGCGCGTTGAAAAGATTGCAATTAAGGACGTAAAGCTGCGTACTTTTATTGCCGACGATGCTAGCCGTGATGATTTGGTCGCTCACGTGTATGATGTGACTTACGGGGTGATTAAAGAAAATACCGATTCATTGGTGATCATTGACGACTCAATTGTTCGTGGAACCACACTTAAAAAGAGTATTCTAAAGATATTAGCTCGATTAAAACCAAAACGTATTATCGTGGTTTCGTCAGCACCGCAAATTCGCTATCCTGACTGCTACGGAATTGATATGGCTGTTTTGGGTAAATTTATTGCGTTTAATGCTGCGATCGAGCTGTTGAAAGATCACAATAAAGAGCATATCATTGATGAGGTTTACAATAAATGTAAGGCTCAGGAAAACCTTCCGAAAGAAGAAATTGTGAACTACGTAAAAGAGATTTATCGTCAGTTTACACCAGAGCAAATCTCTGAGAAGATTGCAGAATTGTTGAAGCCGGAAGGTTGTCAGGCGGAGGTAGAGGTTGTTTACCAAAGCGTGGAGAACTTGCATAAAGCCTGCCCGAATGATACTGGCGACTGGTATTTCACCGGTGACTATCCAACCCCGGGTGGAAATAAAGTTGTGAATACGTCTTTCATTAACTTTGTAGAAGGCTTCGAAGGTAGAGCATATTAATACAAAATATAGAAACGAAAAAAGCAGGCTTTTGCGGCCTGCTTTTTTTATGCTGTGTCTTTTGAAATTACTTGATTTCTGGGAAGCTATCGCCTTTATCTTTGATGTAAGTTTCAATGTGACGATCTCGTTTGGCGTCGTAAATGTCTTTAATTGTAACGATGATGCCAGTTTCCTCAACATCTCCAAATCGATCATTCAGCACGGTTCCAAAAGTTCGCATTGAAGGGCTCAGGTTCATGTATGCGTTAATCAGTGGAGGGATGTTCTCTCCGAGCTCGCGCACTTTCTGTGTCAGAATGCGATAATCTTCGTTGTAAGATCCGCCACAGAAAATCTTCTCGATCTCTTCTTTGTTCATGTGCAGATCAATAGGATTTTTGGGATAGACCAATTTTTCTGAATCATTGAAGTACTTGTCGAAGAAGAAAAGAATCAGGTTGCGCGCATCAATATTGAAATGGGTATACATCGTCACTTTCCCGAAGAAATATTTGATTTCCGGATGGTCAACAGTCAGTGCTCCCAATCCGTCCCAAAGGTTGTCTAATGCAAACAGGGCTTTGGCTCCGGCTTTACTGGATTGGTAGGCCGGTTGAACAAAAGAACGCCCTAGTTCCAAGGTGTGCGGCATATAATCTTCCAGGAATTTGTCGGAAAAATGAAACAGGCGAGCTGTTGCCAGTTCTACTTCACCGTTTTCGTCCCGCGATAATCCGTCGCATATTAAGTAGCGGTATCCTCCCAGAATTTCCTGTGCGTCAGGATCCCATACGATCAACTGTTTGTATGGTGCTTCCTGTGTGTCGTATTGATCGATGTCAAGATCTTTACCTGTTCCACCGCCTGCTTCTCTAAACGTAATTTCCCTCAAGCGTCCGATTTCGTGCATAACGTTTGGGGAATCGTGGTAAGTAACCACGTAGATCTCATTAGCACCTTTGTTTGTTTTCCTTAAAAGCTTCTCTGGGGTCAGTTCGTCCAGAATTGCTTCTTTTGCAACGGGTGCAGCAATCTCCTTCATAATCTTTATGCTTGATTTAAATGATCCACAAAACTATAAAAAAATATTTACAGTAGGTTTTGGAAGTGCTTCAATATTAACTAGGCTTTATTGGAAAGTTGATACAATACCCGGCGAACTTCGTCGGCCCACTCCTTTTGTGTTTTGCTACTGTCGAATGTTTCGTACGAAATGGGTTGGCCAAAGGTTAATTGAAAAGTCTTGTTCTTTTGCTTGAACGTTTCGTCTGCCAGGTAGAACATCTCGATGTTCCATTTGATGCCGATAGCTTTTCTAAAGTTTGACAGCCTGTAGAAAAAGTTTGAATTATGTCCGCTGATATGGACAGGAATGACTGCACGCTTGTGTTCGACTGCTTTTTGAATGAAATGCTTTTTCCAGTCGGTGTCTATGATTTCACCTTTGATTTTGCGGCTTGCTAAGCCGGCAGGGAAGATTAATATTTGTTTATCAGATTGGTAGGTCGCTTCAATTTGTTTTGCTGCAGCCCGGCTATGGCCACCGTGTTTATTGATGGGGACAAATACTGGGGCAAGTGGCTTTATTTGCATGAGAACATCGTTGACTAGAAAACGAAGATTCCCCAGCTTTTTATATACATTACTCATGAGTAATAGTGAGTCAAAGCCACCAAGAGGGTGGTTCGCGACAAAAATAAAACGACCTTCCTCCGGTATGTTTTCCAATCCTGTCACTTTTTCCTGTACCCCGAAATATTCAATTGTTTTCTGTACGAACTCAATTCCTTCAAGGTGTCCGTAATTGGAGATGATCTCGTTGCATTCATCAACGTGTACAATCCGGTTAATATATCTGTAAATAAAACCGGGTATGAGGCGTGCCAATTTGGGATTCTTTTCCTTGAAGAGTGCCTTTATGTTGATCGGTTTTAATTTATTTTTTGCTTGCTCTTCCATGTTTTGAGTTGAATTTAATTCGAAAATAGGAAAATATTCCTGAAGTGTGACAGGTGAAGTAGTGAGGGGGAATGTTGAAGTTTTTCCAAGGTGTTTTATTAACAGGTGTTGATAACTTATCAACAATGTAAAAAGCTGAAAAACAATGCCTGTTTGGATTTAATGAACGGATTGTGTTGCTTTATGAACAGTCAGTGAACAGATCTTCCGGAGATTTAAGGTGGATAAAAGTGACTGAAAGTGGAATAGAGTGGATTTTTGCTGTGAAATTTTATAATTTTACGATTGGGAAATAGGCATTTAGCATATGAACTTCTCAGCAGAAAAAAAAGCAACATTTGACGAAAAAGGACGCGTTGTTCTGCCTGCCGATTATAAGAATGAAATGGGAGGAGGTATTCCCGGTGGCCAAATGGCCATCGAAGTGGATCCTTATGAGAAGTGCTTAAATATCTATCCGATGGAAGCCTGGGAGACGCGGCTGGGGTATTTTACCAGTAAGTTGAACAGGAATAACCGCGAGCAGAGTCGTTTGCTCGATATGATCTACCGAAGTTTTAAGGTTGTTCAGGTGCCGGATAGTTGTCGAATGAATTTCCCGAATAACTTTTTGGCAAAAGTTGGGATCAAAAAAGATGTGGTGTTTGTAGGTCAGGGCGAACGCATTCGTTTGTGGGATGCTGCTGAATACGATGCTTACATTAGCTCTATGGGTGATTACGGCGATTTGTTTGGGAAACATTTTGGGGATTTGGAGGAATTCTAGTGGATCAGGTTTATCATGTACCGGTTTTGTTGGGTGAAAGTATTGAGGGGCTGAATATTCAGAAGGACGGCGATTATGTTGACGTTACTTTTGGCGGTGGAGGTCACTCTCGTGAGATCTTAAAGAATCTCGATCACGGTCGTTTGTTTGCTTTCGATCAGGATGAAGATGCTGCAGAAAATGCGTTCGATGACGAACGCTTTATTTTTATACGACACAACTTTAAATACATCCGGAATTTTTTACGCTTTAAAGAAGTTGAGCTGGTTGATGGAATTTTGGCCGACTTGGGGGTTTCTTCGCATGATTTTGATGTTGCTGAACGGGGTTTTTCCTTTCGTTTTTCAGGAGAGCTTGATATGCGTATGAATCGTGATTCCTCGCGCACGGCTGCAGATGTTGTCAACCAGGAGAGCGAAGAAAGCCTGATTCGGATTTTTAAAGATTATGGCGAAGTTGAAAATGCCCGACGGCTGGTGCGACAGATTATCTCCGCTCGGCAAGTGAGTCCTATAAAGACCATTGATCAGTTTAAAGAATCAATCGCACCTTGCGTGCCGAAAAGAACGGAAACAAAATATTTAGCCAAGGTTTTTCAGGCTTTGCGCATTGAGACGAATGGTGAACTGGATGTGCTGAAGGAATTCTTGGAGCAAAGCGCTGATTTGTTGAAGCCGGGTGGTCGTTTGGTGGTGATTACTTATCACTCGCTGGAAGATCGTTTGGTGAAGAATTTTATCAAAACCGGAAACTTCGAAGGGAAGCAGGAAAAAGACTTCTTTGGAAATGTGACCTCGAGTTTGCAGGCGGTCAACCGAAAAGTGATTGTTCCCACGGAGGAAGAGATTGAACGAAATCCGAGAGCCAGAAGTGCGAAACTGAGAATTGCAGAAAAGCTATGAGTGAAGAGTCATCAAATAAAGAGAAGGCGAAGGGCAGGCGTCCAATCCTGAAATCTTTTCTGGGGGGGAGTATTCTGGCCAGTGAAAAAGCGCTGAGTCAGATTCCTTTTGTATTGTATGTGGTGTTCTTGCTCATTTTGGTAATCGCTAATCGTTACTGGTCGGAGAAAACACTGACCGACATGGAGGCTGTTCAGGATTCGATTAAAGAGTTGCGTGCATCATCGGTAACATTTGAAACGGAACTCATGCGGATGAATCGGCCGTCAACGATTGCCAATAAAGTTTACGATAGTGGGTTGGATTTAATTGAACCGCAGGAACCGGCACGCAAACTTAAAGTAGAGAAGTTGGAAAAATAGGCGACAGTAGTCGTTGTTGAGATAAAGAATATTGTCAATTCGGTTTGTTGAATGGAGATTAGAAAGTACATAACCTTACGTTTTGGGATCATTTATTTTATGGTCATGGCACTCACTGCAACAATTGTGGTGAAACTGTTCATGATTCAGAATATAGATACCGAAAAGTGGGAGGAGATTGCCAAAAATCTGAAATCATCGACTTCCGAAATTCAAGCTAAGCGCGGTAACATTTGTGCTGATGATGGAAGTATTCTGGCGACCTCAATCCCGTATTACGAGTTGAGGTTCGATTTGAAAGCTCCCCGTATTGTTCGAGATTACTCGGAGAAAAGCGATGCCTTTTGCGAAGAGGTGGCAAAGTTCTTCGGAATCTCCAAAAATCAGTTTAAACAACGGTTGAATGCTGCATTCAGAAAAGGCAGTCGTTGGTTCTTGATTTATCCTGATCGGATTAATTATAATCAGCTACAGGATTTTAAGCGTCTGGAGATGTTGAAGCAATCCAATTTTGGAAGTGGATTGATTGTGATTGGCGATAGCGAGCGTATTATGCCTCATGGCGATATGGCTAGCCGTACAATTGGAACATTAAATAAAGGAGCGTATGGTGGTATTCATGGTAATGTGGGGTATTCCGGCATTGAGGGCTTGATGGAGAACGAGCTTGCCGGTGTTAACGGATTGGCCTTGAAGAAAAACTATTCCGGACATTGGGTTGATGTTCCGATTACCGACCCGCAGGACGGGCGGGATGTAATTACAACGTTGAATGTCAATTTACAGGATTTTACAGAGAATGCCTTGATGCGACAAATGGATAAGTCGCAGGCCGAATGGGGAACTGCAGTTGTGATGGAAGTTGCAACCGGCGATGTAAAGGCAATTGCAAATATTGGCCGTCGTAAGGATGGTACTTATGGAGAAAGCTATAATTACGCTTTGGGACATGCAGGGTGTAGCGAGCCTGGTTCAACTTTTAAGTTGGTTTCTCTAATGGTAGCCATGGAGGATGGTTATGTAGATACGACTGATGTGTTTGATACGGGAATTGGTCGTTGGGACTATAAAGGCCAAACAATTTACGATAGTGACTATGGACATGGTGGACATGGTGCTATCAATGTGAAACAAATTCTGGAGTTATCCTCCAATGTTGGTGTTGCCAAGGTTATTACAAAATACTACGAAGGTCATGAACGCGATTTTATCGATCGGATCTATAATTTCGGATTAAACAAACCATTGGGTTTGGGCTTTGCCGGCGAGGGTGTGCCCTATATTAAATATCCGACCGATAATGTTTGGTGGGGGCCTTCACTGGCTTGGATATCGTATGGCTACGAAATTAAATTAACGCCGATTCAGACTTTAACCTTTTATAATGCTGTTGCAAACGGAGGTCGAATGGTGAAACCGAGATTTGTGAAAGAGATTCGCGAAAATGGTTTGCTTTATCGCAAGTTCGACACCGAAGTGTTGAATCCTTCCATTTGTTCAGCTTCAACTTTATCCAAGGCAAAAGCGATGCTGGAAGGGGTTTGTACAGAAGGAACGGGGCGTGCACTGCAAAATCCGCATTTCCCGATAGCTGGGAAGACAGGTACTGCTCAGGTTGCTTACGACAATGAAGGTTACTCGAAAGGTGGTAAAAAATACCAAGCATCATTTTGCGGGTATTTCCCGGCTGACGATCCTAAATATTCAATCATTGTGGTTGTGGTTGGGCCCAAGGGGCTTTACTATGGAGGCTCGGTGGCTGGGCCTGTATTTAAAGAGGTTGTGTCGAAGGTTTATGCCTCTTTCCTCGAACCACGGGATGATGAAAATGATTCAAAAACGGATGAGCCTCATGAGGCTGAACCGGTACAGATAGTCGATAATGGATTTTGTTCCGATGTTCTTGAAGCTTCGGAGGAACTGGGTCTGGATGTCGATGATGATCAGTTCGATGGAGATTTGGCAAAGCTGGAAGTCTCCGACAAAACAACAGCTGTTAATAGTCGTGAGATTAAAACAGGTGTTGTGCCGAATGTGGTGGGGATGACGGCTAGCGATGCTTTGTTTTTGCTCGAAAAGTCAGGCTTGAGCGTGAAAATGAGGGGTTTGGGAAAAGTGAGTAGGCAGTCGCTGAAAGCAGGAAATAAGATAAGTAAAGGTCAAACTATCTATTTGGAGTTGAGTTAAAATGAAAACATTAGAGGGTATATTAAGAGGAATTGAGCATGAACTGGTTGCCGGTAGTCTTTCGACTGCCGTTAGCCAGATTCAGTTTGACTCGAGAAAGGTAAAAGCGGGTGACGTTTTTGTGGCGACAACCGGAACGCATGTCGATGGTCACGACTTTATTGGAAAGGCTATTGAGAGTGGAGCTGTTGCGATTATTGCTGAACGCAGCGATGTTGAAGTTGGGGCGGCAGCACTGGTGAAGATTGAAAATACAGCTGCTGCTTTAGGCTTAATGGCTGCTAATTTCTATGGAAATCCGTCGCAAAACCTGAAGGTGGTGGGGGTCACCGGAACGAACGGAAAAACAACGATTGCGACCTTATTATATAAGCTGTTTATTCAATTGGGGTATCAGGCTGGTCTGATATCAACCATTAAATATTACGTGGGAGAAGAAGAGTTTTCTTCATCGCATACTACACCGGATTCATTACAGATTCAGGCGTTGATGGCCAAAATGGTTGAGGCTGGTTGTGAATATTGCTTTATGGAGGTTAGCTCGCATGCAATTCATCAGGATCGGATTGCCGGTATTGCCTTCCAGGGAGGAATTTTTACGAACCTGACACATGATCACCTGGATTATCACAAAACTTTTGCTGAATACCTGAAGGCTAAAAAGAAATTTTTCGATAACCTGCCAGCTACGGCCTTTGCACTTACAAATGCTGATGAGAAAAATGGCAAGGTTATGCTTCAAAATACGAAAGCATTGCAAAAATCATACGGATTGAAGTCGTTGGCCGATTTTAAATGTAAGGTGCTCGAGAAACATCTTGATGGTATGTTGTTGCTAATCGATGGTACGGAAGTCTGGACACATTTTTCAGGAATCTTTAATGCTTACAACCTGATGGCAGTTTATGCTTCTGCCATTCTTTTGGATGAACAGCCAGACAAGGTTTTGCCACTTATTAGCGAGCTTCGTCCTGTTGCCGGGCGGTTTGAAATTTTGCGCTCGCCTGATGGAAAATATGCCATTGTGGATTACGCACATACACCCGACGCATTGAAGAATGTGTTGAGCGGGATTAGTGAAATACGCACAGGCAATGAACAGGTTATTACTGTTGTTGGTGCCGGTGGCGACCGCGATAAAACCAAACGTCCGGTGATGGCTAAAGAGGCCGTTATGCAGAGCGATAAGGTGATTCTTACATCCGATAATCCGCGCACCGAGGTGCCGGAACAAATTATTGCCGACATGGAAGTTGGTGTTGAGGCACATCAGCGCAGAAAAGTGTTGTCGATTGTCAACCGTAAAGAGGCGATTCGCACAGCCTGTATGTTGGCAGTTCCAGGCGATATCATTTTAGTTGCCGGTAAAGGACATGAAGACTACCAGGAAATCAATGGTGTGAAACATCACTTTGATGACAAGGAAGTTATTCGCGAAATTTTTAATCAGTAGAACCCAGAAAAAAGAAGACGATGTTTGATTTATTATATGAATGGTTAAAGCAGTTTGATATTCCGGGAATCGGGATGTTGCAATACATTTCGTTTCGGTCATCAGCCGCAATTATAACCTCATTGTTTATTACAATGGGCTTTGGTAAGAAGCTCATTCGGATGCTCCAAAAGAAACAAATTGGAGAAGAGATCCGAGATCTGGGACTCGAAGGTCAGCTGCAGAAAAAAGGAACGCCAACAATGGGAGGTATCATCATATTGGCATCCATTATCATTCCTACGCTTTTGTTTGCACAGCTGAATAATATCTATATCATTCTTATGCTGGTAACTACAGTTTGGTTAGGCATCATCGGGTTTATCGACGACTATATTAAAGTTTTCCTGAAAGATAAGGAGGGTTTGGCCGGTAAGTTCAAGATTTTAGGACAAGTTAGTTTGGGTGTTATCGTTGCGTCAACCTTGTATCTTTCGCCGGACGTTGTTGTTCGCGAGAAAGTGAAAAATGCGAAAGGCGACTTTGTTAAGGAGATTGTTGTAGAAAATGAGACTGGTCAGCAAGCGGTGAATTTTGTCACTAAAGATGTGAAGTCTACTAAAACAACCATTCCGTTTATCAAGAATCATGAGTTCGATTACAAGTGGATGGTGAATTTCATGGGAGATAGTGCCGAATGGATGCGTTGGGTGATTTATGTGTTGGCAATTATCCTGATCATTACAGCAGTGTCGAATGCTGCCAACCTGACCGATGGTATTGATGGACTGGCTACGGGAACCTCGGCGATTAGCGGGGTTACACTCGGTATATTGGCTTACTTAAGTGGTAACATCATTTACGCCGATTATCTCAATATCATGTATATCCCGCACATTGGTGAGTTAACGGTTTTCATTGCTGCCTTTATTGGTGCTACTGTTGGCTTCCTGTGGTGGAATTCTTATCCGGCACAGGTTTTTATGGGAGACACGGGGAGTTTGGCGCTTGGTGGTATTCTGGCTGTTTTTGCAGTGATTATCCGTAAGGAAATTTTGATCCCGATTTTGTGCGGCATCTTCCTGCTCGAGAACCTTTCGGTAATCATCCAGGTGAGCTATTTCAAATACACCAAAAAGAAATATGGTGAAGGGCGGCGTGTCTTTTTGATGAGTCCAATCCATCACCACTATCAGAAAAAAGGCATTCCTGAAGCGAAAATTGTGACACGCTTCTGGATCGTGGGAATTGTGTTGGCTGTATTCACGATTGCAACATTAAAGATGCGTTAAGCATGAGCAATCGCATTGTCATATTAGGAGCAGGCGAAAGCGGAGTTGGATCAGCAATTCTGGCTCAGAAAAAAGGCTTTGATGTTTGGGTGTCGGATGCCGGTTTCATCAAACCAAAATATAAAGAAGTTCTTTCAAATTATGCGATTCCTTTTGAAGAAGGAACACACACGGAAGATGAAATCCTGAAGGCTGTTGAGGTGATCAAAAGCCCGGGAATTCCGGAGAAGGCCCCGATGGTGAAGAAGCTTCGTGAACTTGGAGTTCCGGTGATTTCGGAGATTGAATTTGCCGGTCGTTATTGCAAGGCAAAAACAATTTGCATTTCCGGAAGTAACGGGAAAACGACCACCACGATGCTGACTTTTCATTTACTGCAAAGTGCCGGGTTGAACGTTGGCTTAGCGGGAAACGTGGGACAAAGCTTTGCCTGGCAAGTGGCCGAAAAGGATTTCGACTATTATGTGATTGAGTTGAGCAGTTTTCAGCTGGATGGGATGTATGAGTTTAAAGCCGACGTGGCAGTTTTGCTCAATATCACGCCCGATCATCTCGATCGCTATGAATATAAATTTCAGAATTATGTGGACTCAAAATTCCGCATCATTCAGAACCAGACCGAAACGGACTTTTTTATTTACTGGTCCGAAGATCCGGTCATTCAGGAAGAATTGAAAAAAAGAACGATTGCGGCAACTAGCCTTCCTTTCGCTTACGAAGAAGCGCCGGAAGACGGAGCCGGAATCAACAATGATACATTAACAATTAATTGGAACAAAAACACATTCAGTATGTCCATATTTGATATTGCTTTGCAAGGAAAACACAATGCCTATAATTCCATGGCTGCAGGTCTGGCCGGGAAGGTGTTGAACATCAGGAATGAGAAAATCAGAGAGAGTCTTTCTGATTTCAGAGGAGTAGAGCACCGGTTGGAACGTTTCCTGAAGGTGCACGGAATCGAGTTTATTAACGACTCGAAAGCAACAAATGTCAATTCAACCTGGTATGCGTTGGAGAGTATCAATCGCCCGGTTGTATGGATTGTTGGCGGTGTTGATAAAGGGAATAATTACAAGGAACTGGAGCAACTTGTTCGTGAGAAGGTAAAAGCGATTGTATGCCTTGGAAAAGACAATCGAAAAATTGTGGATTTCTTTACCGGCATTGTACCGGATATTATCGAGACCGATGATATTAAAGATGCCGTTCGGGCATCGTATTACCTGGCAAAAGATGGTGAAATTGTGTTGTTGTCACCTGCTTGTGCAAGTTTCGATTTGTTCGAGAGTTACGAAGATCGTGGTCGGCAGTTTAAAATGGCCGTTCGCGAATTATAATCTGAATGTGAATTTTTTACGAAGTCAGTAGAATTAGAAAGATGAAATACACGCTGAAGGATATTATCAAAGGAGATCGCACGCTTTGGGTAGTGCTTTTCGTGTTGTCGCTGGCTTCCATACTGATTGTGTACAGTGCAACCGGACGGTTAGCCTACCGTGAAGCCGGTGGACATACGGCTCACTACCTGGTGCGACATACTTTCTTTATGTTGATCGGATTTGGGGTGATGGCTTTTCTGGTAAATGTGGTGCCTGTTAAATTTTATTCGCTGATAGCCCCAACGGCGCTAATTGTCACAATTGGGCTGTTGCTGTTGGCGCTTATTCAATATAAACTAACAGGAAAAGCAACGCCGCGCTCGCTCGATTTGAAATTTATCAGCTTTCAACCAGCTGAGTTGGCGAAAATTTCCTTAGTGATGTTTGGCGCTAAAATGCTGGCTAGCCGACAGAAATCGGATGCAGAATTGCGCAAAGCATTTTTTTGGGTGCTTGGCGCAAGTGTGTTGGTTTGCGGTATTATTTCCATCGGAAATATCTCAACTGCCGGTGTAATTTTTATGGGAATGATGGGGTTGATGTTTGTCGCAAGGGTTCCTTTTAAATATATGGGTTTGACGGTGCTTGGTGGAATATTACTGTCGTTGACGATGTATTTTGCGGCGCCTTACCTTCCGCATTCATTTGGTCGGGTGCAAACCTTCCGCCAGCGTATCGACGATCACCTGTTTGGTGATAAGGATGCTGAAGAGGGCACAACACAAGCCGATTATGCCAAACTCGCCATTTTTGAAGGTGGTTTAATTGGCAAAGGTCCCGGAAGCAGTGATGTTAGTAATTATATGGAAGCTGCTTACAACGACTTTATCTATGCCATTTTTGTTGAAGAATATGGGATTGTTGGAGGAGTTGTTATTGTATTGCTGTATCTCATCTTCCTGTTTCGGGGAGTGGCTATTGTTCGGGCAAGTACGCGAACATTTCCGGCCTTTCTTGTCACAGGATTGGTGCTAATATATACCATTCAGGCGTTTGTCAACATGTCGGTTTCAACCGGGCTGATGCCGGTGACCGGCCAACCTTTACCCTGGATTAGTATGGGGGGAACCTCGTTGATATTTACGGCAGCCGGCTTTGGTCTGATTTTGTCTGTTAGTTATCTTAACAAGCAAAATAAAAGTAATGAAGGAGAGGCTGCTGATGCAGCAGTTGTTGTAAATATTCCGGATGAGGATCAGGAATTGAAATAATTTGAAAAAAATATAAGAATACGGTAAATCATGACATTAAAAGTAATCATTAGCGGAGGAGGAACCGGAGGACATATTTTCCCGGCTTTGTCTATTGCGAACGAGCTAAAGCAAGAGCTGCCTGATGTGGATATACTCTTTGTTGGGGCTTTGGGCAAAATGGAGATGGAGCGCGTCCCTGCAGCAGGTTACCCAATTGTTGGTTTGCCGGTAATGGGCTTGCCGCGCAAAGCATCGCTAAAGATGTTCAAATTTGTGTGGATGCTTTATCAGAGTATGCGCAAAGCTCGTAAAGTGATTAAAGATTTTAAGCCTGATGTGGCTATTGGTGTTGGTGGCTTTGCCAGCGGACCTGTTCTGAAGGCTGCAGTGAAAGCCGGTGTGCCTGCTGTTTTGCAGGAGCAAAACTCCTATGCAGGGGTAACCAATAAGCTACTTTCTGCCAAAGTGCGGAAAATTTGTGTTGCCTATCCGAATATGGAGCGGTATTTCCCGGCTGAGAAGTTAGTCGTTACCGGTAATCCAGTTCGTCAGAATCTATTGCAGCCCGTTGGTCGCGAAAAGGCTTTGGAGGCTTATAAGCTGAGCGCTGACAAACCTGTTGTTTTTGTGGTTGGTGGAAGTCTTGGAGCTCGCAGTTTGAATGAAAGCGTGATGGCTAACCTGGATTATATTGCCGAAAGTGGAGTGCAGGTTGTGTGGCAAACCGGTAAGATTTATTACAAAGAAATGTTAGAGCGGTTGTCAGGAAGGCAGCCTGCAAATTTGCAGGCCATGGAATTCCTTACCGATATGGATTTGGCTTACAAAGCGGCTGATTTGGTGATCTCCAGAGCAGGTGCCGGAACCATCTCAGAGCTTTGCTTACTTGGGAAACCATCGGTGTTGATGCCGTCGCCAAATGTGGCCGAAGATCATCAAACTAAAAATGCCATGGCTTTGGTTGAAAATCATGCGGCAGTGATGGTGAAAGATGCTGATGGACCAGAGACGTTATTTAAAGAAGCTTTTAGCCTTGTGAAAGATAAAGAACGATTGGCGGAGCTGGCAGAGAATAGTAAGAAATTAGCCAAGCCCAATGCAACAGCCGATATTGTCAAAGTTATTTTGGGTGAAGTAAAGAAGAAATGACAGATTTAAACAACATAGAACAAGTTTATTTCCTGGGAATCGGTGGAATCGGGATGAGTGCGCTGGCTCGCTGGTTTAAGCATGCCGGTTTTGCTGTATCCGGTTACGACCGTACCGAAACCGAGTTGACCAAAGCTTTGGTGGCGGAAGGGATTGCAGTTCATTATTCCGATCAGCCGCAGATGCTGATGTCCACGCTGCATAAAGAAACTTGTTTGGTGGTGTTAACACCTGCTGTTCCGGGAGACTTGGCGGAACGAATTTACCTGGAAAGTAATGGCTTTACCATTCGCAAGCGCTCCCAGGTGTTGGGAATGATCTGCGATAACGGTAAAACTTGTGCGGTTGCAGGTACGCATGGTAAAACCACTGTTTCCACCATGACGGCTCATATCCTGAAAAGTTCAACTTTGGACTGTTCGGCTTTCCTGGGAGGAATATCAAAGAACTATCAAACTAATCTTTTGCTTTCAGCGAAGAGTGAATGGTTCGTGGCAGAAGCCGATGAATTTGATCGTTCTTTCCTGCAGTTGCATCCGAATTATGCGGTGGTAAC
>NZ_JBZQJF010000218.1:0-7274 GCF_059905295.1 Mangrovibacterium sp. | reverse complement strand
TGATTCTGGAGGATTCAATTCAATACGTTGATTTCCGAATTGACATATATCATCTTTTACAATAAGTTGATCACTTTCAAACTTGGTTTTTAGAGAGATCGGTAAAATTATGGGTTCTCCAAGTTGAAGCTGTGTTAATACATGACTGTAGAGATATGGACTTAGCTTTGAGGTATCTTCACTTAAAATGTAATTGAGCCGTCCATCAATTAGATGAATGGTATTGGTTCTGCTAGTATAGTGAATAACTCGATGTTGATTGAACAGGTCTAGCTTGGTTTTCAGCCCAAACGCCTGATACAGCAGGAAGAACAACAGTGAAACTTGCAGGTAACGTACTTTTTTGAGATTGATGAAAAGAATGACAAATAAGATGACCGCGATCAGACAGGCTAATTCAGGACCTGATATAGAAATTTGATCAATAATGGCAGCAGGTAAGGTGCTGATTTTGTTTAGAAGAAATAGCATTGCAGTGATTGTTGTGTCGAGTAGTTGAGCAAGCCAATGATTTAGGATTGGAATGCCTGAGCTTATAAAAAAGAGAAAGGTTATGCACAGAATTACAAAAGCTGCCGGGATAACAACGAAATTACTCAGCCAGAAATAGGTCGGAAATTGATTGAAGTAGTATAAGCTTAGCGGGAATGTGCCTATTTGTGCGGCTAATGAAACGCAAAATAGTTGCCACGGTTTTTGAATGAGTACATTTTGAACGGGTAGAATTTTTACAAATATCGGATAAAAGTAAACGATACTTAGAACTGCGGTATACGATAGCTGAAAGCCAACGGCGAATAGAATGTCCGGATTGATGAGAAGAAGCGCAAATGCCGATGCTGCAATCGAATTATAAATGGAATTTTTCCGGTTTAATGTTTCGGCTACCAGTAGAAATGTGAACATGGTTGTAGCTCGTTGTACAGAAGGCGAGAAGCCGGTAATTAGGGCATAGGTCCAAAGAATTATTGAAACCAGGATGAGTCTAAGCCACTTGCCTCCTTTTAATAACGGTAGAAACTTGAAGGCCCGGAGAAGAAACAGGAAGATAAGTCCTACGTGCAAGCCACTGACTGCAAGAACGTGCATCGCTCCCGTTGATTTGAAGCTAGCTCTGGTTTCCGGGCTTAGCTCTTTGCGGTAGCCTAAAGTTAATGCCGAAATAACCTCGAAACTTTCCTGTCTGGACAGCCTTGCTTTTAATTGGTTTAATAATTTTCCCCTAAAACTCTCAGCCCAAAGTTTTATATTGAAACTACCAGATCCTGTTTTCTTTAAGTTTTTGATTGGAATATAGCATTGAAAGTAAATGCCTTGTTGCGCCATGTAGCTTTTGTAATCAAACTCGAACGGGTTACCTGTATTTTCTATATTTCGGATTGTGGAACTGGCAAAAATCTGATCGCCGGCATGTAGCTTTTGTATGCTGGAGTCTTTAGTTGTCCAGACAATTAGTTTGCTTCCATTCAGTGAATCGTTTTCGGCTTGAATAACTTTTAAGATAAGTTGATAGCTGTTTGCCTTTTCCTGCGGATTTTCTAATAGGCGTGCTAAGAAATCAATCTTGTTTTTGGTTGGGCGAGGGATTGGGTGATTTTGCCATCGAAAGTTTAGCCCTGAGAGCAGAACAATCATTAAGCCTAACAGGGCTGAAGCGACAAGATCAAAAGGATATCTTTTTTGTTTAAGCAGAATAAGAAACCAAATTCCGCCGGTGATAAGGAAAAAAATGACGACGATCATTAGCGAGGGGACGAATTTGGCCATCAATAGTCCCAAAGTCCAATATCCCAGAAGCTTAACGAAGGGGTTGTTTGAAAAAAAATTCACTGTAATTTGAGTTGAATATCAATCAAGTTACAGTGAATTCTTATTTTATGCCAGAAAATTACGACTTATTTTAAGATCGGTAGCTGTTGGCTACCGAAAAGCTTATTTGCGTGTTCCGGGGACTACGATTCGGTAGCTGGTTTTCACTTTCCCTTTACTAATATTGGTCAAGCGACTTTTCAGCATTCGTTTCTTCAGTGGTGTTAAGTAATCAACCAACAGGGTTCCTTCCAGGTGATCGTATTCGTGTTGGATGACACGCGCTGCGAAACCACCATACTCTTCAATGTGTTCAACGAAATTTTCGTCGTAGTATTTGATTTTTACAAACTCCGGTCTTGATACATCTTCCCTGATGTCAGGTAAGCTAAGGCAACCTTCGTTCATGACCCATTCATCTCCTTTGGTTTCTATGATCTCCGGATTGATGAATGCCTTTTTGAAACCCTCCAGCTCTGGTTCTTCGTCCGCAGCAGTTGATGCATCCACGACAAACATCCGGATGGCTAGACCAATCTGAGGAGCAGCCAATCCAACCCCGTCTGAAAAGTACATTGTCTCAAACATATCTTTCACCAATTGGTCGAAGTTGGGATAATCTTTTTCAATTGGTTGAGTAACCTTGCGTAAAATGGGGTCACCGTATACTGTAATTGGATAAATCATTATCTGAATTTTTTTTGTTCTAAATACGATTGCAAAATGATTGTTGCACTAACAGCATCAATCGTTGCTTTGTTTTGTCGATCCTTCTTTTTTAAGCCGGCATCAATCATCGTTTGAAATGCCATTCGCGAGGTAAATCGTTCGTCAACCTGCTCGATAGGCATATTGGGAAATAACTTTTGAAAACGCTTTAAAAACGGATTGATATACAGAACGGCTTCTGATGCTTCATTGTTCATTTGTAAGGGATAACCAATGACAACTTGTTCAACCTGTTCTTTCTGAAAATAGTCTTTTAGGAAATCAAAGATTTGATGGCTAGGCACTGTTGTCAGTTTGTTGGCAATTATTTGCATTGGATCTGTAACTGCTAGGCCCACACGCTTTTTCCCATAATCAATAGCTAATATTCTTCCCACGGCAAAATTTTGCTACAAAAGTAATATTCTATTTTCATTCTGAAACAATTGGCAAAAATAATGTAATCTGAGAGTGGCGTAAGTGATTGTTTTGTAGTTGTTTGTGTTTTTGGCATGCGAATTGCAAAGGTCATAATAACAATTACCGGTAAAGTCGAAATGATTGTTTAACCTAAAAGAATTAAAGTCATGAAAACAACAATTAAATATCAAATAGCAGCAGTAGCGTTGATGATGGGACTTGGTTTAAGTAGCTTTTCAGCGCAAGCACAGAGATACGATTCAGGGAAGGCCAATAAAAAAGAATATAAGTATTCGAAGCATTCGAATAAAAAGTACAATAAGAAAAAGAACTATTATAGTGAACGGGATTATCGTAATGAACGATCAAATATTCGCCATTACGAAAACAACCACCGCAGATATGATGATAGTCGTTATGCCTATCGTCACCCCCAATACGGGAATGTGTATAAACGGTTTCATGAAGCTCCGATGCGATTAAAATATGCCCATGGGGATTTGTATTATCACGGAGGTAACTATTACAGATATTATCCACGTGTTGGATATGTGCGCATTGCAGTTCCTGCCGGACAGGTTTTTGTTGATCTTCCCGGTCGTTATGAACGAGTACATTACGGAGGTCATTTATATTTCCGTGTTGGTGATTTAACTTTTGAACATTGCGATCATGGTTATCGTTTGGCTCCACAGTTTAGTTTAAACCTGACAGCACATTTTTAGATAATCGAATCAATTCAAAATACTGACGGCTTGATTGCTTCGGCATGATAGCCGTTTCTTTTGAGGGGAATGGAGAGAAAGAAAGCCGTCCTGTAGTTGGGCGGCTTTCACTTTTTGCGTTTATTAAAAATCAACCTTTAGAGATGTTTGCTAATGCTGCGGATACGCGTGCAATTGGTACCCGGTAGGGAGAACAACTAACGTAGTCTAAACCAACGCTGTCGCAGAACATGACCGAACTTGGCTCGCCACCATGTTCACCGCAAATTCCAACTTTTAATTTTGGTTTTGTAGAACGACCTTTTTCAACGCCCATTTTAACCAATTGTCCAACACCTGTTTGATCAAGCACCTGGAATGGATCATTTTTAAGGATGTTTTTATCCAGGTAGTGCGGCATGAACTTTCCGGCATCATCGCGTGAGTAGCCAAAAGTCATCTGGGTAAGGTCATTGGTTCCAAAGGAGAAGAACTCTGCTTCTTCTGCAATCATATCGGCTGTAAGAGCAGCTCTTGGAATCTCGATCATTGTGCCAAGTAAGAAGTCAACCCGAGCACCTTTCTCTTCAAATACCTTCTCTGCTGTTTCTTTGATTACGGCAGACTGGTTTTTTAATTCGGCAATCGTTCCGACTAAAGGAACCATGATTTCCGGTTTGGCATCAATTCCTTTAGCTTTCAGGTTGAGTGCAGCTTCAATGATGGCACGTGCCTGCATGGCCGTAATTTCAGGATAAGTAATTCCCAAACGGCACCCACGGTGACCTAACATCGGGTTAAATTCCTCAAGATCTTCGATTTTAGAGAGCAGTTGATCCATGGTAATTCCCATTTCCTTGGCTAATTCTTCCTGGGCTGCTTTATTGTGTGGAACAAATTCGTGCAAAGGCGGATCGAGCAAACGAACGGTAACGCCATAACCAGCCATGGCTTCAAAAATTCCTTCAAAGTCGCTTCGTTGATAAGGCAATAGTTTGGCTAATGCTTTTTCGCGTTCTGCGATTGTGTTCGATAAGATCATTTCGCGCATAGCTTTAATGCGTTCTCCCTCAAAGAACATGTGCTCGGTGCGACAAAGGCCAATACCTTGGGCTCCGAAATTTCGGGCCACTTGAGCATCGTGCGGAGTATCAGCATTTGTTCTTACCGACATCCGGGTAAACTCGTCGGCCAAGTCCATGATTTTGCCAAAATCACCTCCCAAATCCGGATTCCGTGTTTTTACTTTTCCTTCGCACACTTCTCCTGTTGAGCCGTTTAATGAAATCCAGTCTCCTTCTTTTAAATGTACATTTCCAACACTCATTGTTCTGGCCCGGTAGTCTATTCTTACCGTGCCGGCTCCCGATACACAGCATTTACCCATACCACGGGCAACCACTGCTGCGTGCGATGTCATACCACCACGGGCAGTTAAAATACCTTTGGCAATGTTCATACCTTCAAGGTCTTCAGGAGAGGTTTCGATACGCACTAAAACAGATGATTCGAATTTAGATGCTTCATCGGCAAAAAATACGATTTGTCCGGTTGCTGCACCTGGAGAAGCAGGAAGACCTTTAGCTAAAATGTTCGCTTTTTTCAAAGCTTCCGGGTCAAATACCGGGGGAAGCAATTCATCCAACTTGTTAGGTTCTATTCGTTGCAGGGCTGTTTTTTTGTCGATAATGCCTTGCTCAAGCATGTCAACGGCAATTTTTACCATTGCAGCACCGGTGCGTTTACCATTTCTTGTTTGTAATAACCAGAGCTTTCCTTCCTGAATCGTAAATTCCAGGTCTTGCATATCTCTGTAATGACTCTCCAGTTTTTCCTGTACCGCATTTAATTCTGCATACAGTTCGGGCATTGTTTCTTCAAGTGAGGGGAAGTGCGATTTTCTTAGTTCTTCATCTATGCCAGCCAAAACTGCCCAGCGCTTACTACCTTCGAGTGTAATTTGTTGAGGGGTACGAATACCTGCCACAACGTCTTCACCTTGTGCATTAATTAAGTATTCACCATTGAATATATCTTCACCGGTTGCAGCATCCCGCGAAAAAGCTACACCGGTTGCCGATGATTCACCCATATTGCCAAATACCATTGCCTGAACATTAACGGCTGTTCCCCATTCTGCGGGAATGCCATTGATTTTTCGGTAATAGATGGCGCGTTCGTTCATCCAGCTGTCGAATACGGCGTAAATAGCACCCCAAAGTTGTTCCCATGGATCATCAGGGAAACTTTGACCGGTAACTTTCTTGACAGCAGTTTTAAATTCGATCACTAATTTTTGAAGATCATCTGTTGTAAAATCGGTATCCAGTTCGATTCCTTTTTCTTCTTTCAGGTTTTCCATAATGGCTTCAAAAGGATCGATATCTTCTTTACTCTCGGGTTTCATGCCCAGAACAACATCACCGTACATTTGTACAAAGCGGCGATAAGAGTCCCATGCAAAACGTTCGTTACCCGACTTCTTTGCAATTCCTTGCACCGCCAGGTCGTTCAATCCAAGATTTAATACCGTGTCCATCATACCAGGCATCGATACTCGTGCTCCGGAGCGTACAGAAACCAAACATGGATTGTCTTTGTCTCCAAACTGGGTTGCAGTAAGTTCCTCGATTAGTGCGACTGCTTTTTCAACCTCGGGTTTAATAGCAGCGAGCGCCGCTTCCTTCCCTTGTTGATTGTAAATTGTACAAACTTCGGTTGTGATTGAAAAGCCTGGTGGAACAGGAACTCCGATTAAATTCATTTCTGCCAAATTTGCTCCTTTACCACCTAGCAGATTCTTCATGTCTGCCTTCCCTTCGGCTTTTCCGTTACCAAAGGTATAAACGTATTTTGCCATAGATTTTAAGATTTTAGGTTGATTGGACTAAATAACTAGAGTTAATTTTTGAGTTACTAATGTAACCGTAAATTTTATTAATTAGAAAAATATGGGGGATAAGGATAGATGTTTTATAGCTATGTTGCATTGACTGTTCAGCGATATGTTTTTCAATAGGTTTATATCGATAATTTAAAATGCTATGACTAACTTTAAGTCAAATTCGCCTTATCAGAAGAGGTGATAATTTCGCAATTCCTATTGCGGTTGTTTTTTTGACCTGAACAAATTTTCAATCTTCTGTCCGTTTGGCTTATATTCCCTATTCTTTTTAGGCTTTCGTTTCTTTCTGTTAAATGCTTGTGGAAGAGTCACTGATCAATTATTAAGGCAGATAATTAACGTTTGTTAACGTTGCTTGTCATCTGTTAACTGAAATCTCCGTTACATTTGTTTCGTACAAAAGAGCAAGATAGTAAGCATAAAATTTTCATAGAGATAGGTTTGGTTAAGTTTAAAAGGATGGGTCACCATCCTTTTTTTATGGATAAGTGTGATGTAAGATATTTTAACATTTCTTGTCAGAAGTTAACTGAACTTGTCCGTATTTTTGGAATAGACATTAGCATAGTAAGTAAAGGATTTTTTTCATAGAATAGTTTGATTAGTTGAAAAAGGACGGAACACCGTCCTTTTTTCTTTTTCTGACAAAAGTTCGCACCACATGTCGTCAATCCCGACGATTTTTCAGCCCTTCTTATTTAAATCCCGACATTTTGTCTTATCATAAC
>NZ_JBZQJF010000217.1:0-2447 GCF_059905295.1 Mangrovibacterium sp. | reverse complement strand
TTTTCTTCCAATGTTGTTAGTTGTCCCAACGAATTGGAGCCACCGGCAAACATGTAATAACCGGGAAGGTTACTACCCGATCCGATCTTGGCCGTAATCAGCGCCAAACCATCGCGCGAACCAATTTGCAAACGGCGATGGTCGGTATTCATAATACCAACGCCTATTTCGCAAGTAAAATACGGATAAGCATCGTAGTCAATGTAGGTCTCGCGGTCTTTTTGCACGTTGTCGCCAACCGCATCGGTATCCCGGTATTTCTTAAATAAGAAATCCTTTTTGTCTTCGTTTCGTTTCAGGTTATCCGCCCATGGAGCATCTGGATATGCAGCCCACAAAGGAATTACTTCCAGGGGAGGAACAGATCCGTTTTGCCAACCGGTAACTGTGTAAAGCGGTGTATCGAATCCATATTTCCGGGCCATTTCTTTCAGCCACATGATATGTGCTTCCCCCCCTTTACCTTTGCGATATTCATTTTCCAGCTGAACACCGATTATTGGACCACCGTCTTTGTACATCAAACCTTTCAACTGCATACCAACTTGCTTATACCATTCTTCAGCATAATGCTGATAAACCGGATCATTCGAGCGATCTTTGATATTTGTTTTTGTCAGAATCCAATCGGGAGTCCCGCCATTACGTACCTCGGCGTGACACCACGGGCCGATGCGCGGATAAAACCACAAACCATGCTTTGCACAAAGTTTCGCAAATTCACGGATGTTTTTATTGCCACTCCAATCAAACTGTCCTTCAATTTCTTCGTGATAAATCCACAAGGCGTACGAGGCGATAATGTTGACACCACAAGCTTTCATCTTCAGCAATACATCTTCCCACTGCTCCTTGGGAATGCGCGAAAAATGCACCTCTCCCATCACCGGAATAATTGGTTTTCCGTTCAAGGTGAGGTAATGGTTATTCACTTCCAGCTTTTCCCCATCGGGGCCGGGATTTCCCATTTTAAGCTGTCCGGTAACCACCTCAGGGCTGACCTTCGACGCATCGATGCGTTTCAGGTTTTGTGCTCCACTGGTTCCAAATCCAATTAAAATCAGTAAGATCGAATAGAAGATGTATCTCATAACAGTTTGGTTGAGTAGATTCTATTTTAATGCAATTGTCAGATAATTAAAGCGACTGAGCCTTGGCCAATTCTTTCGCCAAGTCAATTGCGCCAACATGCATTGAATTTAACTCCAATATTTCTATCGTCAGCGCTGCCGACACTTTATAGTTCCCAAGGCCAAGTTCTGCTAAAGCAATCAAAAACTTCGCATCGGTTGTATTTCGTTTTTGCATATTATCCTCGAACACCAACAACAGCGGCAACGAAGTTGCAAAATAATCGATTTGCACTTTCTCCTTCAGCTTGGCTTCAGCAAAAGCCTTTATTTTTTTCAGCAAATCTTCCGCTTCTGCTGTTTTGTCCAATTCTTTCAACGAAAGTGCCTTGTAATACGACAATTCGGAGTAAGCACTCACAGCCATATCAATAAAGTCGCCCTCCTCGTTGGTGCTCGCAATAAAGTAGTTATTAGCTTCTTCTGTTTTGCCCAAAGCCTTCAAAGCCATTCCTTTCCAGTAGTTGATGTGGGCCACGGCCTGCAAAGGATGGTACTTTTCACCCAGGTTATCCGGTGTTTCCACCGATTTTATGAAATAATCCTGCGCAGCTTCGGCATCACCTGACTGTAAGTACAGCTGGCCCAATTTCAAGCATGCGTAAGTAAACTGCCGCAACACCTGGCCTTCGCCACCTTCCCATGGATGAAAATTATGGTTCTCCAACAGGTTCAAGGCTTTTCCATATTCACCATTAAAATTGTAGAGGGCAGCCAATTCAACCGAAAAGTCATCGCGGGTTGAAATATGATCCAGAATTGGCAACAAGCTTTCCAGCCTGTCCTTCGGATCATCGTTCAATTTTTTACGTAACTGGTCGAATTCGTACCGAACACGCATATCATTCGGAACCAGTTCCACAGCTTTCAGGAAAGCTTGTCTGGCTTTTTCACCATCCTCAAAGGTGTTCCAATAAGCGATACCTAAGTTCCGGTACAACGTTCCGTAATTGCTTTCTGCATCAGCAGCCATTTCCCAAACGCGAATGGCATCTTTATGGCGCTTCAGGTTGAAGTAATAGTTACCCAGTCCGAAAGCGGCAACTGTATTTTGGGGATCGACTTGCAAAGCCCACTCCAACACCAGTTGTTCGTAGATGCGCGATGGGAAAACATAGTCGCAGGAAGCTGTTTGGGTCAGTTTCAAAATTTCAGCAGCTGTGGTTTGATCGCCATTCATTTGATACAACCAAGCCAGGGCAAACTCGGTCATGATTGACTCGGCCATTGGATTTGGCACTGCACATGCCGGTATTTCATTTTGCTGATGCAACTCAATAACAGCAATTGCCTCCGCATAGAAACCGGCTTCCGCAT
>NZ_JBZQJF010000216.1:0-2449 GCF_059905295.1 Mangrovibacterium sp. | reverse complement strand
TGAACGTTGTTATCCTTGACTTCGATGATGACAAAAAACGTATCGCTCTTGGTCTGAAACAATTGACTCCTCACCCATGGGATAACTTAAACGCTGAATTGAAAGTTGGCGATACTGTTAAAGGTAAAGTTGTTGTTATGGCTGACTACGGTGCATTCGTTGAAATTGCTCCGGGTGTTGAAGGTTTGATCCACGTTTCAGAAATGAGCTGGTCACAACACTTGCGTTCAGCACAAGACTTCCTGAAAGTTGGAGACGAGATCGAAGCTCAAATCCTGACTTTGGATCGCGAAGAACGCAAAATGTCATTGGGTATCAAACAACTTCGTCAAGACCCATGGCAAGATATCGACACTCGTTTCGGTGTTGGATCTCAGCATACAGCAAAAGTTCGCAACTTCACTAACTTCGGTGTATTCGTTGAAATCGAAGAAGGTGTTGACGGTCTGATCCACATTTCAGACTTGAGCTGGACTAAGAAAATCAAACACCCATCAGAATTCACATCAATTGGTGCTGATATCGAAGTGGTTGTATTGGACATCGACAAAGAAAACCGTCGCTTGAGCTTAGGCCACAAGCAATTGGAAGAAAACCCATGGGATGTATTCGAAACAATCTTCTCTGTGGACTCTATCCATGAAGGTACTGTAGTTGAATTGTTCGACAAAGGTGCTACAATCGCTCTTCCTTACGGTGTTGAAGGATTCGCAACTCCTCGCCACCTGGTAAAAGAAGACGGTTCTCAAGCTGCTTTGGACGAAAAATTAGACTTCAAAGTAATCGAGTTCTCTAAATCTGCAAAACGTATCATCCTGTCTCACTCTCGTGTATTCGAAGATGAGAAAAAATCGGTTGAAACAGCAGAGAAGAAAGCTGCAGCTAAGCAAACTAAAAAAGCAGTGAAAACTGTTAAAGATAACCTGGAGAAAACAACTTTAGGTGATATCAGCGAATTGGCTGCATTGAAATCTCAAATGGAAGCGGAAGAAAACAAAGAAAAGTAAGAGATACTTACAATTTGTTGAACAGAATTTCGTAAATTTCCATTCATGGAATTTCAAGTAATAAATAAGGAAAACCACTCAGTAATTAAAGTACTGAGCTCCAAGCTGGACACCAACAATGCACCCGATTTAAAATCAGAATTGGTTGTATTGGGTAATGAAAATGTAAAAAACATTATCCTTGATGTTAGTCAATGTGCTTACGTCGATTCATCAGGATTAAGTTCAATTTTAGTTGCCAACCGTTTATGCGAAGATGCTATTGGTACTTTTATCCTCTGCGGATTACAACCTGATGTGGAACATCTCATCCGCCTGTCAATGCTTCACACCGTGCTGCTGATTACCAAATCAGTAGAAGAAGCTGAAGAGTTGCTGGTTAAGAAAGAAAGCTTATAGTTTCCTTTCCGATGCAGATGCCCTTTCAATTAACAATTCTGGGAAGTAGTTCGGCAACGCCTACTTCCGAAAGATACCCAACCGCTCAAGTGCTCAATGCACTTGGGCGGTTTTTTTTAATCGACTGCGGCGAAGGTACCCAACACCAACTACGCCGAAACCGCATCAATTACAGCAAAATCAACCACATCTTTATTTCGCACCTTCATGGTGACCATTTCTTTGGATTGATTGGCTTAATTTCAACTATGGGACTGCAGGGACGACGTGGCGATTTACACATCTACGCCCACTCTGAGTTGCAACGCTACACCAAGTTTCAGCTCGATTTTTTGGGCATGGAGGAACCTGGCTTTCAACTTATTTTTCACCCCTTGAACTTCAAAAAGTCTCAGGTTATTTTCGAGGATAAAAAACTGAAAATTACTTCCTTCCCTTTAAAGCACCGTATCTCATGTTGTGGCTTCCGCTTCGATGAGCACCCCCGGGAAGACAATATCATCAAAGAGAAGATCAAGCTGTACAACATCCCGATTCGGGAAATTAAGAACATTAAAGCCGGAGCCGATTTTACGACCGAAAGCGGTCAGCTTATTCCCAACAAAAACCTGGTCATTCCGGCTCCGAAGCCTCGCTCCTACGCATTTTGTTCCGACACAGCTTACAATGAAGGCATAATTCCGGAGATTGCCGGCGTTGATTTGCTTTACCACGAGGCCACCTTTGGCGAAAACGAAGCCTTAATTGCTGCCGAAACATTCCATTCAACAGGAAAAGAAGCTGCCCTGATCGCCCAAAAAGCCCAAGTTAAAAAGTTGCTGATTGGCCATTTCTCGTCCCGCTATAAAAGCCCGGTTCCAATTCTGGAGGAAGCCCAAACGATCTTCCCCAATACCGCAATTGGCTACGACAACTTAACATTCGAGCTTTAGCAATTTGCTTGCATCCACAAACCAATCAGTCTCCTTTCGGCTCGGCGGCCGCTTCTGTACAATCAAAAATATTCGGATAAGTTCATTTTTCGAACAATTATCATTTATTTC